>JAAYCA010000057.1 GCA_012744435.1 Bacteroidales bacterium | reverse complement strand
TGGGCGCCGTTCCGCGTGACGAGATCACCCTCAAGACCATTCTCGACGAGCGTGGCCTGGAGCTGGTGTGGGAGCCTACCCGCCGCGAGGACCTGATCCGTTTCGGTATGTACACCGAGCCGACGACGGACAAGTACCTCGGTTGCCCTGCTGCGACCGGTGCGGGTGCCTGGTCTTACGACGCCACCGGCTACAAGCTCGTCTTCCCGATTCCTGCGAGCGTGCTTGAGCTCAACACCAAGCTTACACAGAATCCTGGTTATTAATTATGGGTATGAAAGGTATTGTTGCGTTTCTGTCAGGATTAGCTCTCCTGACCCTTTCCGCAAGCGCTGTCGCCCAGCCCATCCCGGGACAACCGGGATGGCTGGACACAGCTGTCTTCTACCAGATCTACCCGTCTTCTTTCCAGGACTCTGACGGAGACGGCATCGGCGACATCCCCGGCATCACCTCCCGTCTGGAGTATGTCCGGTCCGTGGGCGTGAACGCCATCTGGCTCAACCCGATCTTCTGGTCGAGCTGGAAGGACGGCGGCTACGATGTCATCGATTACTATCTCTGCGATCCCCGTTTCGGCACGAACGACGATGTCGTCGCGATGATCGAGAAGGCCCACAGCCTGGGCCTCAAGGTCATCTTCGACCTGGTGGCCGGACACTCCTCCTCGGAGAGCCCCTGGTTCAAGCAGGCGCAGCAGGGGACCAACCTGCAGTACAGCGACTACTACATCTTCCCTACGTTCAAGCCGACGCCGGATGACGCGCGCATCTCGCGTGATTTCAACTACGAGCAGATCACGAACCAGAACGATGCGGTGACCCGCCAGTTCTCCGACATCGACGCCCCGCGCGCCCCGTATTACGTCAGGAACGCCGGTGCCTACCAGCCGGCCCTGAACTACGGCTACAGGAATCCGAACCCGGATCATCCGTGGGAGCAGGCGGTGGACGCCCCCGGCCCGATGGCCGTCCGTCAGGAGATGAAGGACATCATGGCCTTCTGGTTCGAGAAGGGTGTGGACGGTTTCCGCGTGGACATGGCCTTCAGCAATGTCAAGAACGACGATGCTGACAAGACCGAGACGATCAAGGTATGGCAGGATATCAACGGCTGGGTCCGCAAGCATTATCCGAACAATGTGATGATCGCCGAGTGGTTCAACCCCAAGCAGGCGATCGACGGACTCTTCCACCTCGATTTCTTCTGCCACAGCCAGAAGTACAATTATTCTACGCTGTTCTTCAACCTCAGCCGGCGTGACGGCAGCTATCAGGACTGCTACTTCGACA
Source organism: Bacteroidales bacterium (assembly GCA_012744435.1). Lineage (GTDB taxonomy): Bacteria > Bacteroidota > Bacteroidia > Bacteroidales > UBA932 > Cryptobacteroides. The sequence continues at coordinate 536 of JAAYCA010000057.1, read as the reverse complement.
AGGCGGGCAAGGGCGAGCTGAAGACCTGGTTCGACCTGTACGACTATCAGTATCAGGCCGTCAAGGGACGCGGCTACGCCAGTCTGCCGACCAGCAACCACGACTACCAGCGGCCGGCCACGGTCTATCGCAACGACCTCGACGAGCTGAAGATCGTTATGACCTTCTTCCTGACCATGCCCGGCGCCCCGTTCATCTCCTACGGCGACGAGATCGGTATGAAGTACTTCCAGGAATTCAAGGCCGTGGAGGGCGGCGGGACCCGTACGGGCACCCGCACCCCGATGCAGTGGGATTCTTCCGTGGACGCCGGTTTCTCGACGGCACCCGAGTCCAAGCTCTATGTGCCGCTGGATCCTGACGTGGCGAACCGCCCGACCGTGGAGAAGCAGCAGAACGATCCGAACTCCCTGCTGAACTACACCCGTGCGCTGATCAAGCTGCGCGCCGCCTCTCCCGCCCTGTCCAACAACGGCGAATGGAAGATGGTCAGCAGCCTCGACCAGCCGTATCCGATGGTGTATGAGCGCTGGAGC
>JAAYCA010000056.1 GCA_012744435.1 Bacteroidales bacterium | reverse complement strand
TTTCATATAGCAGTTAAAGAATTCGTGTCTTTTTGAACAGAATTGCAAATATACTCATTTTAAAAAAATAACGATATTTGCACCCGGTATGAATGCGAAGACCCGGGATATCCTCCACAGATACGGCGTCGCGACCGTGGGCCTGATGTTCGTGGCGCTGGGCGTGGCCCTGTCGATCATCTCCAACCTGGGGACGGCGCCGCTGTCGTGCCCGGCCTACGTGCTGAACCTTCACATTCCGGCGATCTCCGTCGGGACGTTCACCCTGCTGGTGAACACGTCCTACCTGTTCATCCAGATCGCCCTGCTCCGCAAGGATTTCAAGGCCAAGTACCTGATGCAGATCGTGGCCTCCGCCTTGTTCGGCTACATGATCGACGGCTGCCTGTGGGCGCTGTCCTGGCTGCAACCGGCGACCTTCTCCGCCCGGCTCGGACTGACGCTGCTGGCAGCGCTGGTCACGGCCTTCGGCGTGAGCCTCGAAGTGGCCGCGGACGCCTGGATGCTCTCGGCGGAGATGACGGTGAACGCCTTTGCAAAGGTATTCCGCAAACCGTTCGGTCCGGTAAAGATCGTGATGGATACGCTGACGGTGGTCTTGTCCGCCGTCCTGGCCTGGTGTTTCTTCGCCAATCCTTTCGGCGCCGGCCGGGTTACTGCCGCGGCCGATGTCCTGCTGGCCCGCGTGCCGGGCATCGTGATCGGCCTGGGGACGCTTCTGCTGGCCTTCCTGCCCGGCGCCCTCATGCGCCTGACCGATCCGTTGGTGGAGCGGCTCAGGGGCAGATCCGGCAGAACTGCCCGTACACGTTGAAGGTGCTCTTTACGTAGTAGGATGTCTCTTTTCCCTTGAAGGGGCCGAGTTTGACCGCCCCGGTCTGCATGACGGTTTCGTCTCCCATCAGCGGGAGCACGTGCGAGACGATGTTGTCCCAGCAGGAAGGGTCCACCCCCAGGTGGCGGGCGAGGTTGATGCAGTCGTCGATGCGTCCGATGCCGGCGTTGTAGGCGGCCAGGGCGTATTTATATCGTTCGGTCATATTGTCCCCCACGTCATAGTAGCGCTTGATGAGGTTGCCGAGCAGCCGGGCGCCGGCGGCGATGTTCATCTCCGGGTCGAGGGGATCGGTCACGCCGTATTTTGCGGCGGTGCGCGGCATCATCTGCATCAGGCCGGCGGCACCCCGCCTGGAGCGGACCTCGATGTGGAAGCGTGACTCCTGGTAGATGACGGCGGCCAGCAGGTGCCAGTCCCAACCGAGCGAATCGGCATGGATGCGGATCAGGCTGTCGTAGGGGCTGATCTGGGCCCGGGTGCCGCTCCGGAAGGCGTTCAGACGCCGCAGGAAGCTCTCGCGGACGCTGTCGTATTCATCCGAGGCATGCCAGGCCTCGATCCAGTCGTTGAGCTCGCGCATCCCTTCCGGATCGTCTTCCCGCATGAGCCATCGGCTGAGGCTGTCCACGGGCAGGGACACGAGCACGCTGTCCAAGGCCAGACTGTCCGCATGGGGGACCACGAGGATGTCGATGGCGCCGGTGCGGAGCGAATCCAGATAGCTGGAACCGCGGGGGGCGAGGTGGATGTCCACCTGCTGGCCGTTGTCGGCCGCGAAACGCTTGAGCAGGTGGTAATGGTAGCCGGTCAGCAGGGCCTTGGACGTGTCCGTGACGGGGTAGATCTCCAGGACTCCGCGGATGGAGGCGGGCTTGATGCGCTCCCGGACGGGCTGCGGCCGCCGGCACAGGAGCGAAGCGAGGCCTGTCCCGACGAGCAGGAGGACGGTGACGGCCAGGGCGGTGAGGGAGGCTTTCCGCATGACGGGACTAACGCGGCCGGCCGGTCGGCTGGGTGTAGAACGGCCAGAACACGCCGAACTTCAAGCCTTCCATGCCGCTCTTGGTGATGATGTAGCGGTCGGCGCTGAAGTAGTCTCGCTTGCGCAGTGGCCAGCCTCCGCCGGCGTTCTGGTATTTGACGAAGACGCAGGCGCGTTTCCACTGCACGTTGACAAAGACGTCGAAGTACGGGCCGTTGGTGTACTCCCGTTCGGTCTGGTTGTGGAAGACGCCCAGGTTGGGATTCCACGCCGGGGCATACCAGGGTGTGTTGGCATAGGCGTCCGCGCCGACCTGCATGACCATGACGTTGCGGCGCTGGTCGTCGCGCTGCACGACGAATTGCAGGTAGTAGCGCAGGTTGAATGCGGCGGTGGGCAGCGGGAGCACCTCCGTGTTGGAAGAGACCTGCAGCAGCGCCCGGTGGTCGAGGTGTACGGGCCCCAGGACGAATTCCTTGCGAAGCGAGGCGGACAGCACGCTCATCGGGGTTTCGTTCTGGCGGATGATGCCCGCCGTGTCGTAGTACAGGTTGTTTCCCAGCAGGGCGTAGCCCACGTCCGCGGACAGTTTCCAGTAGGGGATCTCCAGGCGGCCCTGGATGCGGGTGGTGGAGATTTTGGTAAATACGTTGTCCCAGCTGTAGTGGTTGGCATTGACGTGCTGCTGGTAGTAGGTGGGTTCGCGAAGCTCCGTGTCAAAGTGGGCCGTCAGGCTGACGGGGGCCTTGCGCGCCCGCCGGAAGGGGTAGAAGCGGAATTCCGCATTCGCCTCGATGTCGAAGTCGGAGAAGTCGTGTCCGAGGAGGACGTAGTGCGCCTTGGCGTTCCAGAAGGCGTTGCTGCGCAGCTGTCCCTCCGCTCCGGCATACAGGTACAGGGAGTTCTCCACATGCCTGGTCGGACGGACGGAGGTGCTGTCGAAGTACTGCTTGAGGTAGTCTCCGACGCCCAGGTCGAGCTTCGAGACGAAGCCCTCGCTGGACCAGGGCTGCAGCCGGAGATAGACTTTGTTGTCCAGGCGCATCACGCGCAGCGAGTCGGCGCTGGCGGCGCCGTACCGGAAGACGTCGTTGTAGAAGGCGGAACCGGCTTCGTCGCTGATGGCGTCCGTGTACTTGCGGGTATAGGTGGAGAACTCGCTGCTGTGGCCGATGAAGGCCGTGGTGATGTTCTCGTCTTCGGCGTCGAAGGTGTAGGTGCTGTCGCGCCGGGCGCGGATGTCGTTGATGAAATTGAACGGGATCCGCAGCTGCTGGTCCAGGAAGACGGTGTTCTTCTTGATCTTGGACCGGGCGCCCGACATCAGCACCGGGATGTCCCGGCCGTCCACGAGCGTGTCCTGGACCCAGCCGATATCCTGGATGCCGCCGTTCTCATGGCGTGAGACCATGTTGTAGATGTAGCCCGCATGCATGGTATAGCGCTTGCCCAGGTAGTTGGACTGGACGACGGTGGTCTTGTTGACGGTCTCTTCCTCCGGCAGGATGCCGCCTCCGCCGAAGCGGTCGTACAGCAGGCTGATGTTCAGTGCGGGGGTGATGTTCTGGGAGGTGAAGATGTGGAGGTTGTCGGACTCCTTCTCGTCTCCGGCGAACAGGGTGCCGAAATACGCCAGCTCCGTGTAGGGGACCTTGGTGTTCCAGTGCGGGAGCGTCCGGTGCGAATAACTCCAGCTCTCCAGGGCGTCGTAAAACTCCACCCCTTCGTCGCTGCGGCGCCGGAACCAGTTGTAGCTCTGGACCGGAGAGCCGGCGACGCCCAGCCAGGTGGCGTTCACGTCATTGCGCAGGAAGGGATAATCGTGGAAACGGTAGTTGAAGGTGGTGTCGGGGAGATAGGCCGACATCTTGCCGAAATCGGGATCGCGGGTCCAGGCGACGAGGCGCTTGTAATAGAGCGAATCCGGCAGGGCATAGGTATCGAGGATGCGGGGGGTCGTCTCGGCGATGCTGTCGCGGATGTTCTTCCGTTCTTCCCGGACCTTCTTGAGCGAGTCGCTCTGCGCAAGCTTCAGCTTCACCTTCTGGTCCAAGTCATATCTCTTGCGTTCCTGTCTGGACAGGCCGGCGTACCAGGCGTCGAATTCCGCCTTGGCACGGGCCATGGAGTCTGCGAGCCAGATGGAATCGACCTTGTCCCACATTGTGGAGTCGAGCAGGGCCCGGAGTGAATCGCGCGGGTCCACGCGGGGCGGCAGCGAGTCTGCGGCGGGGGCCAGCGCCAGGGTGTCGGCGAAAACGGGCTCCGAGGTGGTGTCGCGAACGGCGATCTCCTCCAGGGACAGGGTGCGGCGCAGCTTGTATCCGGCGACGGGATAGACCACGGTGTCCCGGGAAGGGGCCTCGGAGTCGACGTGCGCAGGGGTGCGGGGATATGCCCCGTCATTATGGTAGTCCTGCACCGGCCCCCGTGCACCGGGACTGACCAGCCCCGCGGCGGCAAAAACCGTCATGGCGAGCGGAAAAGCTATGCGCGCAAGATAGTTCACAATCTGCAAAGATACAGAAAAATCGCGTTATAAAAACGGGCAGTGTTGTGCTTCCGCCAGTTTCTCCGGGCTGCCGATGTCGATCAGGTGCAGATCCGGGGCCACGACACCGCGGATGGTCCCGCCGGCGCATTCCGACAGATAGAAGTCGATGATGGAGAATTTCTCCGGCCAGGCGGCCATCTTTTCAAAGACCGCTTCTGAGACGATGTGGATGCCGCAGAAGGAGTAGCGGCGACACTGCGCGGGATCGAAGTCCGGCAGGTACGGGCTCTTGACCTCGCCCATGCGGACGTTGGTCCAGCCTGCGAGCCGCATGTCGTCGTCGAAGAGCAGATAGCGGTCGGCGGGGGCGTCCACGAGCAGGAGCGTGGCCAGGTTTTCCGGCGCGTCCTGCTCCAGGAACCAGTTGATATCCAAATTGCTGAGAATGTCTGCGTTATGCACGAGGAAGCGCCCCTCGGACGAAGCCAGCAGCGGTGCGGCGTGCCGGATGCCGCCCCCGGTCTCCAACGGCTCGCGCTCCTCGCGGGAGACGGCCACGGGCACGCCGAAAACATTTTCCGACAGGAAGGCCTCGATCTGCTCCGCGAAATGGTGCACGTTCACCACGAAGGCGTCGATCCCCGCGTCGCGCAACTTGCACAGCACCCGCTCCAGCATCGGCACGCCGGCCACCGGCACGAGCGCCTTGGGCAGGGTGTCCGTGATGGGGCGCAGGCGCGTGCCGAGCCCCGCGGCGAAGATCAGCGCTTTCATAGGGCCACCTCCATGCCGGGCAGGAGCGTGCGCCCGTCCCATTCCGAGGCCAGCCGCTGCAACAGCTCCGTCAGATAGGGGTAACGCGGAAAAGGCTCGGAGATCAGCTCGCGGAATTCGCCGACCACCAGCGGAATACAGTCGAGGAAGTGCTGCTTGCGCTCCACCAGGCCCCGGAAGCCGTAGGCCCCGGATTCCTGAAGCAGCCGCAGCAGCGTGAGCAGGCGGTAGCGGCGGTAGAAATCCTTTTCGTCCACGGGACGGAAGGCATCGAGGGCGCGCAGGTACACCCCTTCCAGTTCGCGGCGCAGCGCGGCGGAGAAATGCGTCCCGGCATTCCAGAGGAAGGAGGCCAGGTCATATTCCACCGGGCCCCGGCGGCCGCCCTGGAAGTCCACGAAGCAGGGCTCCCCGTCCTTGATCAGGACATTGCGGGCCTGAAAATCCCGGTACATGAAGGTCTCCCCGTCAAAATCCACGGCATCCGTGCGGAGCCGGTCGAAATCATCCTGCAGGCGGATCTCGTCGAACTCCAGGGCGGTGAGTTTGAGGAAGTCGTACTTGAAATAACTGAGATCGAAATCCACCATCCGGGCATTGAACTCCCGGTCCGGAAAACAGACGCTCCAGTCGAAGCCCTCGCCCACCTTGAACTGCACCGCGGGCAACAGGGCCACCGTGTCGTGCAGCCAGTCCCGCTGTTCCCGGCTGAAAGTGCCGTCCGCAAGCGCCGGTTCCAGCAGGGCGAAGAGCTGCCCGTCGCCCAGGTCCTCCTGCAGATAGGCCATCCCGTCGGACGACACGCCATACACCGCCGGGGCATGCAGGCCGCGCCGGCAGAACTGCGCATCCAACTCGAGGAAGGCGCGGTTCTCGGCCGGGTTGGTGCCGATGCAGCCGACGACGCCACCGCCTTCCCCGGTCATCCGGTAATACTTGCGGGCGCTGCCGGACAGGGGCAGGAGCACGGACGACGCCGGCTCGGAGCCGGACCAGTCGCGATAGAGTCGAAGGAGTCGTTCCATGGCTAAGCACAAAGTTAAGAATTTTCGTATATTTGTATTCTATGATGCACTTGATTCTTCAATCCAGTCCCGTCTCCGCCGAGGAGATCGTCCAGAAGGCCGATTCCGCCAAGGCTGTCTTGAGTCAGTTCAAGGAGATGCTCGTCGCCGATCCCGGCACCGCCTTTCAGCAGCTCGGCCGGGATGCCCTCCACTTCGGCCTGAAAGTCGTGCTGGTCCTGGTCCTGTATTTTGTCGGGTCCTGGATCATCAAGCGGATCAAGCGCGCGATGGAACGCTATTTCCAGCATAAGAAAACGGACCGGGCGATGGCTTCCTTCATCTGCAGTTTCGTCTCGATCGCCCTGACCGTCGTCTTGATCATCGTGCTTGTGAGCACGCTCGGCATCAACACCACTTCGCTTGCCGCATTGCTTGCGGCCGGCGGCATGGCCCTGGGCATGGCCCTCAGCGGCACGGTGCAGAATTTCGCCGGCGGCCTGATGCTCATGATTTTCAAACCCTTCAAAGCCGGCGACTACATCGAGGCGCAGGGCTATGCCGGCGTAGTCACGGAAGTCACCATCGTAGGCACGCACCTCTCCACCATCGACAACCGTAAGGTGGTCCTGCCCAACGGAGCCCTGTCCAACAGCAATATCGTCAATTACAGCAGCTACCCGCTGCGCCGCATAGACCTTCCGGTGAGAGTGGAATACGGCACCGACGCCGTCCGCTGCCGCGAGAAACTCCTGGAGATCATCCGGGAGGATTCCCGCATCCTGGATGCGCGCACGTCCGGCGCGTCCGATCCCTTCGTCGCCGTGCAGAAGCTCTCCGAGAGCTCGGTCAACTTTATCATACGCGCGTGGGTGAAGGGAGAGGAATACTGGCCGGCGCTGTTCGAACTCAACGAACGCATCTACACCGAACTCCCGCAAGCGGGCATCAAGTTCCCGTTCCCGCAGCTGGACGTCCACGTACATCCGTCCGAATAGCATCAATGCCCGTTTTATACCTGCAATGAAAATTTTTTTCATTTTATTTGGTTTATAAAGTAAACTTGTTTATATTTGCAGTGCGATTCGATCCTGTATGCGCAGCAGGGGAGGACGCAAAGAATTAATAATGTATTAGAAATCAATTTATTATGGAAACGAACAACAATGACCTTACGCCGCAGCGCAGCCTCCAGCTCATCAACGAGACCTTGGAGAGCAACCGGAGATCCATCATTGCCGGCAGCGGCAGTTTCTTCATCCTGTGGGGCGTCCTGCTGGCTGTTTTTTCTCTCGCCGTGTATTTCGGCTGGAGCCGTTCGGGCCACCCTGCCTGGAACATCCTGTGGTTTGCGATGCCGGTGGTCGGTTATCCTCTGGCTTTCCTGCTGGACCGCAGGAGCAAGGATAAGGCCCCACAGAATTTTATCTCTTCCCTGTTGGGCCGGATCTGGGGCACTTTCGGCTTTTTCTCGATCAGCATCAGCGCCTTGGCCATCGCTGCATTCCCGATGAACATCAGCCTGGTCATCATCGTGCTCTTCGGCTGTGCGGAAACCATTTCCGGCATTGCACTCAAGAACTGGCCGATCATCATCGCCGGTGCGATCGTCGGCCTCGGAGGCGCCTGCGCCGCGGTCAGGCTTGCGAGCGGCCCCGAGCAGATGCTTCTTTTCACCGGTGCCGCCGTGGTCCTTGCCCTGACCGGTGTCGCCCTTAAAATCAGGAAATAAGATGTTTGACCGGCTCGATCCGCTCCTCCACTCGGAGCTTCGCCTGGCGGTGATGTCCGTGCTGATTGGCTCTGACGAAGCGGATTTCGTTTACCTGCGGCAGCAGACCGGCGCCACGGCCGGCAACCTCAGCGTCCAGCTGGACAAGCTCGCCGCAGCCGGCTACATCACGGTCGAGAAGGGTTTCCAGGGCAAGAAGCCCCGAACGACCTGCCGCGTCACCGACACTGGCCGCGCCGCCTTTGCGGCCTACGTCGAATCGCTGCGATCCTATATCGGGAAATAATTCGTATCTTTGCAAACGTCGCTTGTAGCGTTTTTGCAGATTGCTGATAGATAATGACTTGCATTTTTGCTTAGGGGAAATTTCCCCTAAGCATTTTTACAGTTGATTGATAGATAGATTATTATGAAAACGGCCCGGGAATACGCCCCGATGATCGCGCTGTACCGCGAGTGGAACGAGCGCATCAACGTCGTGTCCCGCAAGGACATCGACGCGCTCTACGAGCACCACATCCTCCATTCGCTGGCCATCGCCGAATACGTAAACCGCCATTATCCGGGCGGTTTCGACGGCGCCTCGGTCCTGGACCTCGGCACGGGCGGCGGTTTCCCGGGGATCCCCCTCGCAACGGAATTCCCGCAGGCGCGCTTCACGCTCTGCGACTCCATCGGCAAAAAGGTGAAAGTGGCGCAGGCGGTCACCGACGCACTCGGCCTGCAGAACGTCCGCTGCGTGAACGCCCGGGCCGAGACGCTCCCCGGTCCCTTCGACTGGGTGGTCTCGCGGGCGGTCACTTCCCTGGACAATTTCTATCCCTGGGTGAAGGGGAAATTCCACCGGAGCATCCTGTATCTGAAGGGCGGAGACGTGAATGCGGAGATCTCCGAACTGATGCGGAAGTGCCGCGTCCCGGGGGGAAATATCCGTGTCTGGCCGATCGATGAATGGCTGGAAGATGAATATTTTGCAGAAAAATTTGTAATTGAAATCGGAAAAGATTACCTTTGCCCTCCCAAAATCTGAAAACTAAAAATAGAAGATATGAAAAGGACGTTTCAACCCTCCAACCGCAAGCGTGCCAACAAGCACGGCTTCCGCGAGCGTATGAGCACGCCGAACGGCCGCCGGGTCCTCGCTGCCCGTCGCGCCCACGGCCGCAAGAAGCTCACCGTTTCTTCCGAGGACCGCTGGTAATCGGTTCCTTTAGAGACAAAAGCGCCGACCCGCAGGGGCCGGCGCTTTTGTCGTATTGGCGGAGGCGTCTATTCCTCCCCGAGGAACATCGGATCCCAGGCGGGGAGCATGACGGGCTCCTGTTCGAGCATGCGCATCACGTCGGCGGGGACGAACTGCTTCTCGACGACGAGGCGGAACATGTATTCGTTGAACCACTCGTCGGTCATGATGATGTTGCCCTTGTAGCCGCTGGAGGCGCCCCAGCTGTTCTCCACCATCCATTTCTGCGGCTTGCCGTCCCTGAGGTCCACGGCGATGAGCGTCATCGCGTGGGAGGAGCCGCTCGCGTGGGTCATCACGCGCTCGCGCTTGTCCATCGACAGGTCCACGCCCAGCAGCGACTCGTAGTCGAAGTTGCGCAGGTCCGCGACGCCCTTGCTCCGGTCGAGGAATTTCCCGACGTCGCAGGAGAAGTACATGGCCTTGTTCGCCTTGATGGAGGCGATGGCCATCTCCTTGATGCGCTCGATGGGGAGGTTGACGTAGAGCCAGTTCTGACCGTCGTAGAGGTGACGGTCGTACTGGATCTCATAGACCTTGCCGTATTCACGGCAGGGGTCGTTCATCAGCATGACATAGTTGTTCTCGAGGTCGTAGCCGAGCAGTTCCTGGTAGAAGGACTGCGGGGTGTAGGTCTTCCCTTTCCATTCGAAGGAGGTCGGGGGCACGCCGAGGCAGAGCGCCAGGACGTGGTAGACGTCCTTGAGCATCTGCGTCTTCGCCTGCTGGAGCTCCCGGGCGGGAAGCTCGCGCAGCTTGAGGCCGTCGCGGCGCAGCAGGGTCTTGAGCTGGGTAGCCATCGCGGAGGTGTTGTTCGCGGAGAGACTCTCGGGCATCACGTTGGCAGGCACGACGCCATACTTCATCACGAGGTTCGCCACGCCGGTGAAGGTCCCGCCGTCGCTGATCGGATTGCTGAACAGCCAGTCCACCTCGCGGTCGTCGAAGCTCTTGCCGCGGGTGTCGATGACGGCCTGCAGGAAGAGGTTTGCCTTCTCGAGCTGGTCGTAGAAGAAGTTGTAGTTCTGCGAGAAGCGGAAATCGCCCAGGTCGTGTTTGTCCGCCGCGGCTGCGCGCAGCACGTTCAGCCCCGTGAAGAGCCAGCAACGGCCGGAGGACTGCTGGTCCGTGATGCCCCAGGTCTTCACCCGGTCGGTGAACTCGGTGTCGATCATCGCGGCGTTCTCGGCGTTGGCCGAAAGGACGGTGATCGAGGTGGTGTTGAGGGCGTTGCGGATGGCCTTGTCGGCGGCGGTCCCTTCGTAGCCTTTGCGGATCTCGGAAAGCATTTCCGGGGTGATGGAGCCTTTCGGCTGGGCGTTGGCGGCCAGGCCGAGGAGGGCCAGAGCGAGGAGGGTCAGGGTCTTCTTCATATGGCGTATCGATTATTTCCGGAGTATGATGCGCTCGATGCGGCGCGGCACCGAGGTCAGGATTTCATAGGGGATGGTCCCCAGGATGCCGGCGAGCTCCCCGACCGTCGGGTCTTCGCCGAAGATGGTCACGGTGTCGCCGACACTGCAGGGGATGCCCGTGACGTCGATCATGCACATGTCCATGCAAATGTTGCCGATGGTGGGGGCGCGGTGGCCGTTGATGCTGAAAGAGACGGCGCCGCAGCCGAAGTGGCGGTCCATGCCGTCGGCGTAACCCACCGGGATGGTGGCGATCGTGGTCCCTTCCGGGGCCACGTGACCGTGCCGGCCGTAGCCGATGGTACCGTCTTCCGGTCCCAGGGTCTTGATTTGCAGGACCTTGACTTTCAGTGAAGCCACCGGGGAAAGTTGCACGCCCGGGAGGGAGCTGATGCCGTAGATCCCGATGCCCAGGCGTACCATGTCGTATTGGTACTGCGGGAATCGCTCGATGCCGGCGGAGTTGAGGATGTGCCACATGGGCTTGTATCCGAGGGCGTCGGTGAGTGTCTGTGCGTTCTGCGAGAACATGTCGAGCTGTCCCCGGGTGAAGGGGTCCTCGGCCGGGTCTTCCGCTGCGGCGAGGTGGGAATAGACGGATGCCACGCGGACTTCGTCATGGGTCTTCAGGAAGTCCAGCAGGGCGGGCAGTTCACTGCTCATGAAGCCCAGCCGGTGCATGCCGGTGTCCAGCTTGATGTGGATGGGGAACTGCCTGAGTCCGCGCCGGCGCAGTTCCGCGCACAGGGGCTCCAGGGTATAGAGATTGGGAATGCCCGGCTCAAGCCGGTGCTCGATGATCTCGGGGAAGAAATCCGTCCCGGCCGTGAGCACGAGGATGGGCAGGGAGATACCGCTGCGGCGCAGCTCCATCCCCTCGACGGGCAGGGCGACGGCCAGGTAGTCGGCGCCTTCCCGCTGCATCATGGAGGCGAACTCGACGGCCCCGTGACCATAGGCATTGGCCTTCACGAGCACGAGCAGCTTCGTGGAGGGCCTGAGCAGGCCGCGGAAATAGCGGTAGTTGCTCCTGCATGCGGGCAGTCGCAGCTCCAGGCGCGAAAAATCGTTCTCCCCTTTTGACATATCATGCAAAGGTAACAAATTATCAGTATAATTTGCGGATTTGCCTGTTTCTTGGCTCTGAAAAGGGGTAAAAACGATGGTCGGGACCGGGACCGGAGGCTTACCGCAGGTCCGTGACGACCCAGTCGGCGTCAAGCGCCGCAGTGTCGAAGAAGAAGGGAGAGAGATCGTCGGAGACCGGGAGATAGCGGACCTGTGTCAGGGACAGGTCCTCCAGATCGTCCTGCCAGAGGGCGAATTCTTCGATGTCCCCGGCCGTCTCGATATAGACTTCGCGCGAAGCGGGATCGACCGTCCAGCGGGTGGTCCCGTCGCAATAGATTTCTACGCCATTGCCCTTGGCCTGATAGCAGTCGCCCTGGATGAGGAGCACGCCCGAAAGCTTTACGGGCGCGGGCTGCGCGATCGTGAAAGCGTACTGCAGGCTGATGCGGTCGGTACCCAGGTGTGCGGCAAGCTCTTCGAGCGTATGCTGCTGGGCCGCCGCCGTCAGCGGCAGCAGGGCGATCAGTATGACGAGGCATTTCTTCATTTCACTTCTGTCGTTTTGTCCTCCTCCACATACCAGATGTATGCTCCGTCTATTTCATAGCCAAGTTCATGCCAGAGCCGCGCATAGCGCCGCAGCTGGATGCGGTAGCTCTCTTTCTCCTGCCCGAATTTGTAGTCCACGATGACGGCCCGGCGGCCCCGCAGGATCACGCGGTCGGGGCGGTATTCTTCCCCGTCGCTGTCGAACAGGCTCTTTTCGTTGAGCACCTGCGTTGAGGCGTCAGGGGCCGGGAACCAGCCGGGATGCGCGGCGATCCGTTGGTGTAGCAGCGCGAGTGCCTTCTGCCCGCCCGCCGCGTCGAGGCGTCCGTCGCGTATCGCGTCTGCCACCGCATCGTCCAGGTCCTGCGGCACCGTCACTTTCGAGAGGATGTCGTGCAGGACGATGCCGCGCAGACGCGGGGAAGCGTCCACTCCGGTCAGGCCTTCGTCGCCGAAGAAGTCGTCGGCCTCCTGCGAAGGAGCAAGCCGCCCGTCGAGGCCGAAGGAGGGATATTTCCCCTGGAAATCCAGTTCCTGGCTGTCCTCGGTGTCGCGCTCCATTTGCGCGAAATCATAGGGCTTTCCGGCGCTGTATTCCTCCTGTCCGCCCAGGAAGCCATACAGGAGCTCCGAGAAGTTGCCGTATTCCAGCCGGCCCTTCGCGGCGGCCTCCCGACACTTTTTCGACGGAAGCTTCGCGATGATGTGCAGGCTCTTCTCGGCGCGGGTCAGCGCCACGTAGAAAAGATTGATGTTGTCCACCAGCTGGGCGTGGCGTTCCTGCAGGACGGCCTCTTCGAACAGGCTGGCTTCCGCCAGCGAACCCAGGTCCACGGGGTAGATGCCCTGCAGTTCGGGGCTGAAGGGCGTCCGGGCGGTCTGCAGCTCGCTCCAATGCACCTCGTGCCGGCACAGTTCCACCTTGTCCGCAAAGGGGAAGATGACATGCGGGAACTGCAGCCCCTTGGCCTTGTGAATCGTCAGGATGCGCACGGAAGCGGCATTCTCGGGCGAGCCGATATAGATATCCTTCTCCTCCCAGTGCTTGAGGTAGTAGCGGAGTTTGTTGCCGTTGACCTGCACCCATTCCTGCAGGTCGTCCATGAAGGCCTGGATATACAGGACCTGGCCATCGAAAGATGTCTTATCCCATTCGTACATCGCCCGCAGCAGCTCTTCGCAGAAATCCACCAGCGAGTGGTACTCCGAGGGGAAGGTCAGGTCCATCGCGTCCGCGAGGAAACGGCCGATCCCGTCGTCGGGATTCTCGTAGCAACTCAGCAGCGAGACCAGGCGCCGGACCACCGGGGAGGACTTCAGCAGGAGCGAATCGTCGGAGATCACCGGGATGGCGTTCGCAATCAGGTGCGCGGCAACCGCGGCGCCTTCCTTCTTGCCGCGCACGAGCACGGCGATGTCACCCCACCGGGCGCCGCGGCGCCGCGCGTCCAGCACGGACTCCCGGACGGCCTCCAGCTGGTCGTCGCGGAAACTGACGCGCACCTGTCCGTCCTGCGGATCCGCTTTCATGACTTTCTGCTTCACGTCGGCATAGATGTCCTGCAGACCCAGCTGCCCGGCCGCCCAGAGGAAGAAGCGGTTGTTGAAGCCGACGACCGTCCGGGTGCTGCGCCAGTTGCCCTGCATCGACTCGACTTCTGCGTCGGGGAAGGTGCGCTGGACTTCGCTGCCCAGGAGTTCCCAGTCGGAATCGCGGAAACGGTAGATGCTCTGTTTGACGTCGCCCACGATCAGGTTGCCCCCCGTCCTGGACTCGCTCTCCTGCAGCAGGGGCAGGAAATTGTCCCACTGGATGTGGGACGTGTCCTGGAATTCGTCCAGCAGGAAATGCTCATAACGCACCCCCATCTTCTCGTATACGAATGGGGCGTCCGAGCCGCCGATGATCTTGCGCAGCAGGGAATTGGATTCATCGAGGCAGAGGACGTTCTTCTCCGCCGACAGGGCGTCGAATTCTTTGTAGAACTCGCCCGCGAGGCCCAGCTGGTAGAGCAGGCCATCCAGCAGGAAGGCCGTGCAATAGTAGCGGTAGGGCTCGTCGAACAGCGCGGCAAGTTCCTCAGAGGCGGCGAGCGCCTTCTTGCCGGGCTTCTTGAGCAGTTCGCCCGGGGCGGCCTCGACGCCCAGTGCGGACGCACGCGTCCGGAATTCCCGTATCAGGGTACGGCATTCCTCCCGGATCCGTTTCAGGCGGTCCTTGCCGAAAGCTTCGGCGCCGGACAGGCCCAGATGTTCCGAGAGTTCCCGGAACTCGTCGTTCTTCAGGAGTTTTCCCGTGTCCAGCAGTCCTTCGTCCACCCGGAAACGCTTTCCCTGGTCCAGCGCGTCCGCAAGCGCCGCCTGGATCCATTCCAGGAGCTCCACGCTGTCCTCGGTCAGCGAATCCAGGATACGGTCCATCGTCTCGCCGATCAGCGATTCCTTGTCCAGTTCAATCTGGTAGTCGGCAAACTGGCCGATCTCGCGGGAGAACGCCTTGAGAGCCTGCTGGAAGAAGCGGTCGATGGTACTCACGCTGAAAGCGCCGTAGTCGTGGAGCAGGTCGATGAGCACGCGCTCCGCCCGCGGGTCTGTCGCGGCGAGTTTGGCGAGGTCCCGCAGGATCCGGGCCTTCATCTCGGCGGTGGCCTTGTTGGTGAAGGTGACCGCCAGGATATGGCGGTACGGATAGGGTTCCCGGCTGTCCAGCAGCAGGTCGATATAGGTCTTGGAGAGGCGGTAGGTCTTGCCCGAACCGGCGCTGGCTTTCAGGATCTTCATCGTCCGCAGATATTTTTGAAGTCACACCATTCGCAGGTCTTCCGGTCCTCCGTCCGGCTGAAGGGCACGGAAATGTCGCCCAGCCCGGCGAGCAGCCCGTGGAGCCGCTCTTCCATCAGGGTCTGGAACTCTCCGCCGACCGCGACGCTTTCGACGTCGCGCACGAACAGGCGGGAGGTCTGGTAGACCGAATTGACGATCCGGCAGCTCCGGCAGTCCGGATGGTCCGCGACCATACGGTCGTATAAGTATAGCTGCAGGGCGATCTTGGGACGCTTGGCATTGTCCGGGCCGAAGAGCTTGTCCACCACGTCCCCGGCGTTGGCATCCGTGATCAGGAAGTCCTCGTCCGTGACCTTGCCGGTCTTGTAGTCCACCACGCGGACTTCGCCGGGACGGCAGCTGTCCAGCCGGTCGATGAAGCCGATGAAGCGGAACCCGTCCATCTCCCAGAAGCGCTTGAGCTCCAGTCCGAGGATGTGGAAGCTCCCGCTCCCGGTCCCTTCCAGCAGCATGATGTCGCGTTCGACCGCCTTGCGGACATAGCGGCAGACAAGGTCCTCGAAGATGATGTTGCGTCCGCTCACCTCGAAGCTGTTCAGCTCCTTCAGGACATACGGCCGGACCGTGTCCTTGATCCGCGTCCCCGACAGCAGCGACTGCAGGTACACCCGCGTGACGTTCCCGTCCGCAACGCCGTAAAGTTCCTGCATCGCTTCGTGGAAGACATTGCCGATGTCGTTCGCCTCCAGCGATTCGGACACCTCGTCCTGCTCTTTCAGGCCGCAGACGCTTCGGTAGTAGAACTGTGCCGGGCAGGCGAGGTAGCTCTGCAGGGCGGACGCCGAGAGGAACTTTTCGCGGATGATCCGCACATGTTCCTCCGTTTTCAGGATGGGACCCCCGTCCTCGTTCCGACCGATCTCCGCCCGCATCGCATAGCGGGTCAGGGGGGCCTTGAAATGCAGCACCAGCTGCTTGATGTAGCGGCTCTCCTCGCCGCCCCTGAGCCCCTCGGTGCGCGAATCGAAGAGCAGCCAGACGCGGCTGGCGCGCCGGATCATCCGATAGAAATAGTAGGCCCAGACGGCGTCCTGGTACTCCCAGGTGGGCAGGCCGAAGGCCTTGCGGAGTTCGGCCGGCACAAAAGAGGGCTTCGTTTTCCGTTCCGGGAAGACCCCTTCGTTGCAGCTCAGCAGGATCACGTTGTCGAAATCCAGGGCACGCATCTCCAGCGGTCCCATGACCTGCAGTCCCCGCAGCGGTTCCCCTTTGAAGGGTTCCGACTCCGTGGCGAGCAGTTTCTCCAGCAGCCGGAAATAACTGGCGGGCAGCACGGGGAGTTCACAGTCGCGCAGCCGCCCCACCGTCAGGTAGTACGCCCGGACGAAGTCCAGCTCCAGCGCCATCTCCGGATTGCCCTTCAGGCCGAGGCCGAGCTCGGAGAGCAGCTCGAGCTGATATTGCTGCACGGTGCGGATTGCGGCGGCGTCGCGTTCGCCGGGTGCGCGGACGATCGGCTGGAAGATGCGGTCGAAGAGCGGCAGTCCGGACAGCTCGTCCTGCGGGATATAGTAGCGTTTCCGGCTCCGAACCTCGGCGGCCCTGGCGAGCCCTTCTTCCCCTGCCAGCGTCTTGAAAATGCTGTTGGAGAAGATGCTCCAGACCTGCCGGTGGTAGAAGTACCACTGCCCGTCTTTTTCGCGCAGGTGCAACTGCAGGGCGGCCACGTCGTCCATCAGGGCGCTCAGGGCGCTGCCGGATATCGGGTAGCCCATGGTCACGTTGATGTCCCTGATCTGCCCGGGGAGGGAGTTCAGTACCGGGATCAGCAGGCTTTGGTCGGGCAGCACGACGGATGTCTCGATACCGCGGGCGCCCACTTTATCCAGGATGGCGGGCAGCTGTTTGGCCTGTCCGACGCCGGACGGGACGCTGAGGACGCTGATCTGCGGCTCGCCCAGGCCCTCGGGATCGGGGTCGAAGGCTTGCGGGAATTCGCCGGTATTGTCGGCGAGGAATTGCGAGGATTTGTTGTGCGGATTGCTGATCCAGCCCGGACCGTAGTCCCAGCAGAACTCGGCCAGTTTTGCGTCGCGCAGGCGCCGCAACAGCCGCCGTTCGCACTCGTTGAGGGCGTTCAGCCCGACGAAAACGAATTTCCGGACCCCGGGGTAATGCGCCGCCATCAGGTCTGCGGCGGGCGTTTCCTGCAACTGCTCCGCGACGCTGCGGTAGGCCTGCTCGTCGTAGGCCATTCCCTTTTCGCGAAGCCGCGCCCCGAAAGCTTTGTACAGCGGCAGGAGGATGTCCCAGATGCGCCGGAAGGCCTCCTTGTACTCGCCGCCCGTCCGGAAATGGGACAGGAACGCCCGGACGGCCTCTTCCTGCGTCTCGTCGAGGTAGCTGAAGTCGTCCTGCATGGCGCGCAGGTCCGCGATGTTGGAAAACAGCCGTTCCGGATCCACGAGGAACTTGTCCACGTCGCCGAAGTCGGTCAGCAGCACATCCCCCCAGAAAATGAACTCATCGAGCGCCTCGGCCCTGCCGCCGGCCCCTTCGTAAAGCGGCTTGTAGCATTGATACAATTCCAGCAGAAGGTGCACCTTGTCGCTTTTCTTCATCCCGCTGAGCTGCAGGAAGAAATCGTCCATCGTGACCAGCTCCGGCACGCGCATCGCCCGCTTCTGCCGGGCAACGCATCCGCTTAGATATTTGCTGAAAAAGACCCGTGCACGGCGGCTCGGGAAGACGAAGCACAGGTCTTCAATCCCCCCCAGGGCATGGTAATGCCGCGCTACCTGGTCGAGAAACGGGGTCATCTCAATACTCCGACTTCGGAATGATGATCTCGTAGGTCCGGGCGGATTTGTTCGTCAGCTTGTCGCTGCGCAGCCAGAGATTGGCTTCCTTGAGGAAGAAATAGGTGGTGCCGTGCTCCTCGGCGAAGTCCGTCAGGTTCGGGATCGCCCCGCTGACCGTGACGGTCTCTTTCGGGGGGAGGTAAGGATAGCTGTCTCCGGGCTCCACGTGGAAGCCGAACTCCTCCGGATTCTCGAAGAAATATTTCGCCGTGAGGATGCGGAACATGTAGCGGGAGGTCTCGGCGGGCAGGAACAGGTCCATGGCCTTCTTCTGCCGCTGGTTCGTGATGCGCTGGGAGATGCCGCCCTGGCCGGCGTTGTAGCTGGCCGCCACCGTCATCCAGTCGCCGTATTTGGCGAAAGCTTCCTTGAGATACTTGCAGGCGGCTTCGGTCGACTTCGCGATGTTGTAGCGCTCATCCACTTCGTCGCCCACCTCCAGGCCGTAGGAGCGGCCCGTAGCCTTCATGAACTGCCAGGGACCGGCCGCACCCGCCGTGGAGACGGACTTGGGATCGAGGTTGCACTCGATGGCCATCAGGTACTTCAGGTCTTCCGGCACGCCGTTCTTCTCCAGGATCGGCACGACCTGGGAGAACAGGCGCTCCGCCCGCCTGAGCATCAGCACGGAATTGGTGTGACCGTAGGTGAAGGCGACCAGTTCGCGGTCCATCCGTTCATAGAGGTCGGGACGGTCGAAACGGTAGGTCTGGCCGCCAAATTCGACGAATTCCGGCACTTTCGGCGAACGGAAATGGATATCCTCGGGGACATAGACCACCTGGGCGCAAGCCGTGGAGGGGGCTGCGAGCAGCGCAAGCAGCAGAAGAAGGGCAAAAGGTCTGTTCATACTTCAAATCAAACCCCCGTTTTCCCGCAAATATCGGACCGGGGAATTGTCAATTGGCCAGGAATGCACTACCGGTGCAGGAAGGCGTCGAGGATGGGCTGGAGATCGTCCAGGCTGCCGACGAGGACCTGGCGCGGCTTGCTTCCTTCCTGCGGTCCCACGATGCCGGCGGCTTCGAGCTGGTCCATCACGCGGCCCGCCTTGGCGTAGCCCATGCCCAGCTTGCGCTGGAGGTCGGAAGTGGAGCCGCGCTGGGTGGTGACGACCATCCGGGCGGCTTCCTCGAAGCGCTCGTCCACCTTGGACATGTCCACCATGCCGCCGCCTTCGCCGCCCTCGGCGCCCGGCTCCTCGGGAGACGGGAGGTAGTAGGGCGTGTTGTAGCAGCGGCCGTAGCCGGTCTGCTCCCCGATGAAGTCCGTGACGGTGTCGATCTCGTCGCCGCTGATGAAGCCGCACTGGATGCGTTCGGAGTCGATGCCGGCCGAGAAGAGCATGTCGCCGCGACCGATGAGTTTCTCCGCGCCGGGGGAGTCGAGGATGGTCATCGAATCCACGCGGGAGGCCACGCGGAAGGCGATGCGCATCGGGAAGTTGCTCTTGATGATGCCGGAGATGACATCCACCGACGGGCGCTGCGTCGCGAGGATCACATGCAGGCCGGCGGCGCGGCCCTTCTGCGCGAGGCGGATGATGGAATTGGTAATGCTCCGGCTGGCCGCACGGGTCTCCGGAGAGGCGCCGGTGGTCATTGTCAGGTCAGCGTATTCGTCGACGACGACGACGATGTACGGGAGGTAGCGGTGGCCGTGGTCCGGACGCAGCTTGCGTTCCTTGTATTTCTCGTTGTACAGGGTGATCTTGTTGACGCCGGCCTTGCTCAGCAGTTCGTAGCGGTCGTCCATCTCCGTGCACAGGGAGCGGAGGGTCTTCTCGGCGTCCTTGGGCTTCTTGACGATGGCGTTCGCCCGCTCGTCCTCCTCGTCCGTCGAATCGGGCAGCACGGCAAGATAGTGCTTCAGCAGCGAGGTGTAGGCCGAGAACTCGACCATCTTCGGGTCGATGAAGACGAATTTCAGCTCCGAAGGGTGCTTGCTGTACAGCAGCGAAGACACGATGACGTTGAGGCCCACGGACTTGCCCTGTTTGGTCGCGCCCGCGACGAGCAGGTGCGGAGCATCCGCGAGGTCGAACACGCGGACCTTCTGGGTGATGGTGTAGCCGATGGCGACGGGCAGGTCGGCCTTGCTGGTGCGGAAGGCGTCGTCGTTGAGCAGGGCCTTGAGCGGGACGATGGAGGAAAAGTCGTTGGCGACCTCGATGCCGACGGAGTCGGACAGGGTCACGACGCGCACGCCCTTGGCGTTCAGCGACAGGGCGATGTCCTCCTGGAGTTTCTTGATGTCCGCGATCTTCACGCCCGGGGCGGGATAGACCTTGTACAGGGTCACGGTCGGGCCCACGATGGCCTTGACGTCGGTGACCTGGATCTTGTAGTTGGCCAGCGCCGCGCGGATCTTGTTGTTGTTGCGCGTGAGCTCCTCGGTGGACACTTCGCGGCGGCCGCTGGAATAGCTCTCCAGCAGCTCGAGCGAGGGGAATTTATATTTCGGCAGGCCGTCCGGGGGATCCAGGCGGTTGTCGATCGGAGCGAGGTCTTCGACGTTCTCGGCCTCGAGACCCTCGTCGGTGACGATCTCGAAAGTGCCTTCGGTCTTCCCCTCGGCTTCGTTCGGGACGGCATTGGGCAGCGGCTCTCCCTCGCTGGCCAGCAGCCCGTCGGGGATGTCGGGAGATTCCGGGTCTCCGCCCGGGATGACTACATCGGTGCCGGGATCAATTTCGGCCGGGTCCGGGTCTACGGTCTTCGGGGTCTTGACCGGCTTCTCCTTTTTCACGCCGATGGAGGCGAACCAGCGGTTGAATCGCCTGGAGGAGAAGAACAGGAAGGCGGCGACCAGGACGAGCAGGAAGATCCCGGTCACGATGGGACCGAAGAGGTTCTGCGCCCAGTCCACGGCGGCGGTGCCGCAGTGTCCGCCCAGGCCGCCTCCGAACAGGTGCTGCTGCCCCGCAAGCTGCCCGGCGAAGGCCAGCACGAGCGAGGAAATAAAGGCGCCGAAGAGCGCCACGAGGGTGGTCTTCAGCAGGGAATACGGCCAGCGGTGGGCCAGCAGGCGCACCGATACGGCCGTGAGGATGATCAGAAGCGCGAAACTCCCCAGGCCGAAAAGCTCGCAGACCAGCAGATGCCCGGTCTTGAAACCAAGCTTGCCGGCGGCATTGCCCACCGTCTGGTCCGCCTGCATGGCGTCGGGATTGCCCAGCAGACTCAGGTCTTCCTGCCAGTGGAAGAGGTAGGAAGTGGTCGCGATGAAGATAAACAGGGTCAGCGCCGCAACGCACAGTCCGACGATGCGTATGGCGGCCGCCCGCTCCTCTTCGTCCCAGGATTTCCAGAATCTCATTTCTTCTTGTACGGTCTCTTATAGTTCTTCTGTTTCCGGTTATGCTGTCCGCCGGCCTGTCCGACGTTGGGGCTCATGCCGGGACGGGCAAAGCTGGCGTCGCCCGAAATCTTGCTGAGGCTGATCCCCTCGGGGACCTTGAGGCGGTAGTCGGAGAGTTTCTCGATGTCGGCGAAGATGGTCTCGTCGGCCACGCTGTCCTTGTTCCATATCAGATATTGCGTGCGCATGTAGATGGCGAGGGACCTGATGAGTTCGGCCTTGACCTCTCCTTCGGGCTGCTCGCAGAGCAGGTTGATGACACCCTCGATATTGCGGCCGTAGTGGAAGGCCTTGATCTTGGAACCCTTCATCGGGATGGGGACCGGGTCGGTGTTGAACTCTTCGGCCACCGGGCAGGGGTAGGGGGAATCGACGTCGAGATCGTAGCCCGCGATCATGTACAGGTGGTCCCAGAGCTTGTGCTCGAAATTGTCCAGCGTGCGCACCTGCGGATTGAGGAGCTCCATGACCTTGACCACGGCGCGCGCCTGTTCGGTGCGTTTGGCCTTGTCGGGAATGGCCTTGAGCTGTTCAACCATCTTGAGGACGTTGCGTCCGTATTCAGGCATCGCGAGACGCTCCCGCGCGGTGTTGTAGTCCAGGGATATTTCGTTTTCTTCCATAATTCTTCGAATAAAATACAAATATAGTGATTTCCGTGAAAAGCCCTACGGGATCAGCAGGGAGAATCCGTCGGAAGTCCAGGTGCCCGTGGCGGTGATCAGGTAACCTTCGAGCTCCGGCCGCCCGAGGATGAGCGCACGGGCGGCGTCCGGGCCGATGACCATGCACGCGGTCGCGAGCGCATCCGCTTCGGCGGCCGTGGGAGCCACGACGGTGGCGCTGAGCAGGTCATGCTCCACCGGATAGCCGGTGCGGGGGTCGATCGTGTGGGCGTATTTCCTTCCGTCCTTGACGTAGAATTTGCGGTAGTTGCCGGAGGTCACGATGCCGCAGGCCCTGCCGTCCGATTGCCAGATGCCCCGGAGATCCTGTCCGGGCGTGTCGTTGCCGTCCACGGGGTTGTCCACCCCGATGGTCCAGCCCTTGCCGGAGGGGTTCAGACCCTCGCAGAAGATCTCGCCGATGTCCACGAGCATGTTGTGTACCCCGAGAGAATGCAAATATCCCGCTACCACATCGCAGGTGTAGCCCTGCGCGATGGCATTGAAATTCAGTACTTTCTCTTCCTTGCAGGCGAGCAGGGCCGCCTGGACGCGGGCGGGATCGGGAAGGCTGTCGGAGGTAAAGCCGAAGCCCCAGATGTCGAACAGCGGGGCGGACGCGGCGTCGAAGGCGCCGCCGGTCTGCGTGCGATACCTTTCGGACAGGTCGCGGATCTCGCTGAAGAAGCGGTCAGGAACGATCTCCACGCCCGCATTGAAGCGGGTCAGCAGTGAATTCTTATTGTAGCCGGACAGGCTGAAGTCAATCGAGTCGAGGATGGCGTCGATGTGCGAGGCGATTTCCTCTTCCGGCACCGTGACACCCGTCAGGTCTGCCTTGACGGTATAGGTGCCGCCCTGGGTGTAGCCGGAGAAGACGGCGTATCCGCCCCGCTGGCAGCCGGCCAGCAGGCAGCCAGTGACAAAGATGCTCAGGATCAGCTTTGAAATCTTCATTTCGGCAAAGTATTTGTACAAAGTTAGCGGTTTTTCGCGCATTTTTGCGCATCTTTGCAAATTGTAACTGAGAAAAGTATGAAATTTTCAAGATACCTGCTCCTTGTCCTGCCGGCGGTCGCCTGCCTGGTCCAGCAGGGCTGCAAGAAAGAGCAAACGGAATTGGATTACCTGAACGGGGTGCTCTCCTTGCGGATGGACCCTTTCGTGTCGCCGGGCTACACCAAGACCTTCATGATCGACACCCTGATGACCGTGTCCCGCCCGGACGGCGGCACGGTGGGCTACTATTTCTATAATCAGGACAGCGGCCAGCGCGACACGCTGGTCACCGCGGACGGCCGGATCAAGGATCATTACTACACGCTCACCGTACCGGAAACCAGGATCGGCACGGTGACGCTCTGGCTGTATGCCTTCGTGCCGTCGGATGCCAACTACTACGGTTCTTCCGCGAGCGCGAGCACGGTGGTCGTGCGCAGCGGGCTGGACGGCAACGGCACCATCAGCGGATTCGATACTTCCGCCGGTTCGAAGTTCACCGACGCGCGGGACGGCCGGGAGTACTACCGGATCGAAGCCGGGGGCAACACCTGGATGCGGGAGAACCTTGCCTGGAAAGGCGCCGGATCCCCTTACATCGGCTGCGCTTCGATGACTGACATTTTCGGACACTACTATACCTGGGACGAGGCGATGCAGGCCTGTCCCGAGGGCTGGCGTCTGCCTGCCGATGCCGACTGGACGGCACTTTCGGACGGCGCCGCGCCGGGTGCGGACATTCCCGGCCTGGCCGGCAGGCTGATGGGCAATCTTTCCTTCAACGACACCCGCTTGTGGCCGTACTGGCGCGAGGTGAACATCACGGACGTCCTGCAGCTTTCCGTGATGCCGACCGGCTATGCCGTGGTGGGAGAGGGCCGGTATAATTTCACGGGCGTGTCGGAATACGCCGTGTTCTGGACCGCCGACGAATCGGGGGACCAGGCGGTGATCCGGTACATCTACCAGGATAAGGACATCCTCTACCGGGGCCAGATGCTCAAGGGAGAATTCGCCGCCACGGTTCGCTGCGTCAAGGAGTAGCGGCAATCGCCTCCAGCAGGGAGATCAAGGACTGGCCGAGCAGATCGGCCAGTTTTTTTGTGCCCGCCGGGCCGATTCCGCACAGGGTGGCAAGTGCGCTGAGCAGGAAGCCTTCGGTGAGGGGCAGTGCCGCGAGGTTGGTCAGCAGGAAGTATTTCGGGAAAGTATGGAAGCGGATCCACACGAGCGGCGCCGTGAAGGCCTGGCACGAGACCGCGATGGCGACGGCGCTCCAGATGCGGCGGAAAGGATCGAAGCGCACTCCGGCGGGATACCAGGCTTCGATCCGGGGGAAAAGCACGATGATGCCCAGCATCGCCAGGTAGGAAAGTTGGAAACCCAGGCTCCGCACGACCGCGGGCGTGACGGCGAGTTGCAGGGTCAGGGCGGCGCAGAATACGTTTTGCGGACGTACCCGGCGTCCGGGCATGTGGCGGGAGAGCTCGTGAAACAGGATGAACAGGAAGGCGCGCACGAGCGAGGGGGAGGCGCCGGTCATGATCAGGTAAAAGAAGGAGACCGCAAGCGCCGCCGCACTGCGCGCGAGCAGGGCCGTCCGGCTGCGTCCCAGCACGGCGAGCCCGCGCTGCAGGATGCCGTAGAGGATCCCGAGGTGCAGCCCGGACAGGGCGAGGAGGTGGGAGGCGCCTGCGGCGCGGAACGCCTCTTCCGTCGCGCGGTCCAGTCCGTTCCGCTGCCCGGCGAGCAGGGCCTTCAGGAGCGTCGCCGTAGAAGAGTGTGCGAAACCGGCCGCGTCGATCCGGCGCAGCAGTGTGCCGAGGGCCCGCTCCGCAGGCGGCCATCCGCCGGCGGACACCGCCGGAAACAGGCTCCCGGCGAGGCCGCTCAGCACGCCGAGCAGCAGGTACAGCAGCAGCACCGTCGCGGTGCGGTCCCCGCGACCGCCCAGGCTGCAGAACAGCCATGCCGCCGCGAGACAGCCGCCCGCGGCGACCGCCCAAAGCGCATCGCCCCCCGGCGGCCGGATGACCGCCATGACCACTCCTGCTGAAAAAGGGATTGAAATCGCCACGATGTCCTTCTCCACGACCATTTCAATCGAATTTTTGCCAAAGTACGCAAATTTTCTTAAATTTGCGTGTTTTTGTACTGCAAAACCATTCCAATCCAATATGATCATCCTTGTAATCAACTGCGGCAGTTCTTCCATCAAGTACCAGCTTCTTGACATGAAGAACGACGAAGTCTATGACCTGATGGCCAAGGGCCTGGTCGAAAAGATCGGCCTTCCGGACGGCTGTCTCACCCACAAACCCACAGGCAAAGAGCCCTACACCAAGACCCTTTCGATCCCTGACCACAAGGTCGGCATGAAGCTCGTGCTGGACGCCCTCGTGGATCCCGGCCACGGCGTGCTCTCCAGTTTCGACGACATCGAGGCCGTCGGCCACCGCATCGTGCAGGGCGCGGATTTCTTCTCCGGAAGCACCCTCGTGGACGAGGATGTGCTGGACAAGATCCGCATCTGCTGCGACTTCGCCCCGTTGCACAATCCGGCCCATCTGCTCGGTATCGACGCCATGTCCCACGTGCTGCCGGATGTCCCGCAGGTCGTCACCTTCGACACCGCCTTCCACCAGACGATGGAGCCGTACGCCTATATGTACGCGCTGCCGTATGAATATTATGAGAAATACCGCGTGCGCCGCTACGGCGCCCACGGCACCTCGCACCAATACGTATCCCAGCGCGGCGCCAAACTCGCCGGCCTGGACCTGGCCCACTCCAAGATCATCACCTGCCACCTGGGCAACGGCAGTTCCGTGACCGCGATCCGCGACGGCAAGGTGGTGGACACATCGATGGGTTTCACCCCGCTCGAGGGCATGATCATGGGCACGCGCTGCGGCAACATCGACGCCAACATCATCCCCTACATCATGAAGAAGGAGAACCTGACGCCGGACGAGGTGACGACCGTCATGAACAAGAAGAGCGGTTTCCTCGGCCTGTCCGGCCGGAGTTCCGACCTGCGCGACATGGACGCTGCCGCCCGCGAGGGCGATGTCCGCGCCAAGATCGTGCTCAAGAAGCTCACCTACGACACCATCAAGAATGTCGGCGCGTACATCGCGGAAATGAACGGCGTGGACCTCATCGTCTTCACGGCCGGCATCGGCGAGAACAACCCGCGCCTGCGCCGCCATGTCTGCGAGAACCTCGCCTACATGGGCGTCAAGATCGATGTGGAGGCCAACGATGGCGCCCGGGGATCCGAGACCATCATCTCCGCTCCCGACTCTGCCGTCAAGGTGGCCCTCATCCCGACCAACGAGGAGTTGGTGATCGCCCGCGACACGATGCACATCGTCTCCGAACTCGACAGTTAAAATAACGCCATATGTCCCTTATCGACCAGATTATTGCGCGTGCCAAGTCCAACAGGCAGCGCATTGTGCTCCCGGAGTCTTTCGAGGAGCGTACCATCACGGCGGCCGACCGCGCCCTTGCCGACGGCCTCGCCGATATCATCCTGATCGGCAATCGCGAGAAGGTGCTCGCCTACGCCGCCTCCCTCGGCCTGAAGCACATCGACCGGGCCACCGTCATCGATCCGGAGACCAGTGAGAAGACGGAGACGTACGCCCAGCTGCTGTTCGAGCTGCGCCAGAAGAAGGGCATGACCCTGGAACTGGCCCGCAAGACGGTGCTCGATCCCCTGTATTTCGGTTGTCTGGTCATCAAGAGCGGCGATGCCGACGGACAGATCAGCGGCGCCCTCTCCACCACCGGCGAGACGCTCCGTCCAGCCCTGCAGATCATCAAGTGCGCCCCGGGCATCACCTGTGTGAGCGGCGCCATGCTGATGATCACCAAGACCCCGCAGTACGGCGAAGACGGCGTGCTGGTGATCGGCGACGTGGCCGTTACCCCGGCTCCCGACGCCCAGCAGCTGGCCCAGATCGCCGTATGCACGGCGCAGACCGCCCGGAGCGTGGCTGGCTTTGCGGATCCGCGCGTGGCGATGCTTTCCTTCTCCACCAAGGGTTCCGCGAAGCACGAAGTCGTGGACAAGGTGGTCGAGGCCACGGCCCTTGCGAAGGAGCTGGATCCCGCCCTCAAGATCGACGGCGAGCTCCAGGCCGATGCGGCCCTGGTGCCTTCCGTGGGCAAGAAAAAGGCCCCCGGCTCCGAGATCGCCGGCAACGCCAATGTCCTGGTGTTCCCGAACCTCGAGGTCGGCAACATCGCCTACAAGCTGATCCAGCGACTCGGCGAAGCCGACGCCATCGGCCCCATCCTGCAGGGCATCGCCCGGCCGGTCAACGACCTCAGCCGCGGCTGCTCGGTGGATGATGTCTACAAGATGATCGCCATCACGGCCTGCCAGGCCATGGATGCAAAATAATACTTATCTTTGACAGCATGGACGGATTTCTGATTACCGGAATACAGCAAGTGGGCGTTGGCACGGAAGATTTTCGCAAGTCCTGGAACTGGTTCATCGAACATTTCGGTGCAGATATCCGGATTCTCGAAGACGACACCGTGGCCGAGCGGATGCTGCCGTACACCGGCGGCAAGCCCCAGAAGCGTCATGCCTGCATCGCCGTCAACCTGCAGGGCGGTTCGGGCTATGAGATCTGGCAGTTCTCGGAGCGCAAGCCCGAGCCCTGCCCCTTCGAGGTGGCCGTGGGCGACCTGGGCGTGCTCGCCGCGAAGGTGAAATGCCTCGACGCGGCGGCCTTCCACCGGGAGCTCGCCGCAAAGTGGAAAGACTGCGGCCCGCTGGGACAGCTCCCTGACGGTACCCCCTGTTTTTGGGTCAAGGACCTGTACGGCAATTGGTTCCAGGTCCTGGAGCGCAAGGATGTCTACCTGGATGAGAAGCGTCTTGTCGGCGGTCTCGTCGGGGCGGTGATCGGCGTCAGTGACATGCAGGCGTCCATACGGTTCTACGGCGAGGTCCTGGGCTATACCCGGGTGCTGAGCGATACGGAGGCTCCGTATGCGCCGGACGGTTTCCTGCCCGGCGGCGGGCGCCGTTGCCGCCGGGTGATTCTGGGCCATGAGCCCCGCAAGGGAGCTTTCGCAGAGCTGTTCGGGGCGTCCACCCTGGAGCTGGTGCAGGCCCTGGAGGGCACGCCGCGCAAGGTTTACGAGGGCCGCTTCTGGGGCGATCCCGGTTTTATCCAGGTGTGTTTCGATGTCGTGGGAATGGACGCCTTCAAGGAGTTCTGTGCCGCGAAGGGACATCCTTTCACGGTGGACAGCTGCCCCAACGGCGAGCGCTTCGACATGGGCGACGCCTCCGGCCGTTTCACCTACACGGAGGATCCCGACGGGACGCTGCTGGAGTTCGTGGAGACGCACAAGATCCCGGTGGTGAAGAAGCTGGGATGGTTCATCGACATGCACAGGCGCGACCCGGAGAAGCCGCTTCCCCGCTTCCTGTTCCGCATGATGGGCCTGGTGTCCCGGGAGAAAATCAAAGACTGAATCCCATGCAGAAAGTATGGATTACCGGAGCCTCCTCCGGCATCGGATTGGCGTGCGCCCTGCGTTATGCCTCGCAGGGTGCGCAGCTGGTGCTTACGGCGCTGCCCGTCGGGAACCAGCTGGAGGATGCCGTGGAGCAGTGTCGGGCCGCCGGTGCCCCCGGCGTCGTGCCGCTGCCTTATGATTTCAGCGACCCGTCCGGCCTGACGGCGCTCTGCGAGGCCGCCTGGGCTGCCTTTGGCGGACTCGACGTCGTCTATTGCAACGCCGGCATCAGCCAGCGGACACTCGTGGAGGATACGTCCGAAGAGATGGTCCGCAAGATCATGGAGATTGATTTCTTTGCGCCGGAGGCCATCGCGCGGACGGTTCTGCCCCGCATGCTGGCGCAGGGCGGCGGGCATATTGCCGTGACTTCGTCTATCTCAGGGAAATTCGGTTTCCCGCTCCGCAGCGCCTATGCTTCCGCTAAATTCGCCCTGTATGGCTTCTTCGAGACGCTGCAGGCCGAGTATTACCACCGCGGCATCCGGGTGACGATCGTCTGCCCGGGGCGGGTGCAGACGGCCATTTCCATGAGCGCCCTCGACAAGGGCGGCAAGCCGCACGGCCAGATGGATCCCGGCCAGGCCGGGGGCATCACGCCCGATCGCGCCGCCCGGATCATTGTCCGCGCCATCGCCCGCGGCAAGCGCGAGGTGCTGGTCGGCGGCAAGGAGCTCCTGATGGTCTGCATCAAACGCTTCTTCCCCGGTCTCTGCGCCCGGCTGGTCCGGCGGATCAAACCGCAATAAAGGGGGCTCCGCCCCCTGTGACCCCTTGCGCCGCTCAAGTCCCATTCCGACTTTGCTGCCGCAAAGTCCCGGGACCGCGTCGGCCGGCTGATGCCGACTTCGCTTCGTTCCCGGAAGAACTATTGAACTAGTACCGCGTCAGCGACGCCCCGCGGGAGACGGACTGCGTGGTGACGCGCAGGGTTTCCGGGCCGTGGTAGCGGCAGGCGGCGGCGCCGGAGAGATCGGCGTCGAGCGATTCCACGACATCCACATCGCATCTGGCCGCACCGGAAAGCCGGACGCTGACGGTGCGGGCCGGTGCCAGGGCGGCATTGATCCTGGCAGCGCCGGACCCGCTTATCCGAAGCTCCGTAGCGGATCCTTCATGCTGGAGAGCGGCGGCACCGGAGGCTGAAACGCCGACATTCCCGGCCTTGCCGGTCCAGTCGAGCCTGGCGCTCCCGGACAGTTGCATCTCGGCAGCCTTCGGAGAGGCCTCCAGCCGGCCGCTGGCTGCGCCGGACACCACGAGATCCACCCGGTCGAAATCGCCTTTCAGCTCATATTTGACGGCTCCGCTGCACTCGATATCGGCATCGGTCGCCCTGACGGACAGGCCGCGGGTCGAAGCCGCTCCACTGAGCTGCAGGGTGAAGCGATTGTTCTTGTGGAGGAAATCATCCTGGGCGGTGAGACTGGCCGCACCGGACATCTTGACAGAGATGAGTTCGGGCATGGATACGCTCGCGCGGATCTCGTTGCGTCCGCTCTCCATCTTTCGCCGGATGTCGCGGGGCATCTCCCGGACCTCCATGCAGAGGATGCCGTCCCTGACGTCGATCTGCAGGTACGGGAGGATGAAATCCGGCGCGTCGACGCTGACGGTATAGCGGTTGGAGCGGGTCAGCTCCACCTTATAGACCCACGAGATGTCCAGCCCGTCGAAATTGCGGACTTTGTATTCCCGGGTCTCCCGGGCGGGTATGCTTTCCGGCTGTCCGGCGTGGGACACCCGGGCGGGGAGGATGGCCATGACGGCCACGGCAAGAAGGGTGATCAACTTTTTCATCGTTATCTGTTTTTTAATTGTTTTACACCGTCAAGAAGGTCGCCGTAGTAGGCCTTGAGGATACGGGCCTGCCGGCGCGGGGAGAGTTCTTCCGGGAGTTGCTCGAACAGGCTGACGTTCTCTTCGGTCAGTTCGTCCAGGGCGCTTTCCCAGTCGTAGCCGTCTTCCCAGGGGAAGTCGAGATAGGCCTTTTCGACCTGCGCGAGGTAGGAGCGGTACACCCGTTCGGGATTGTTGGGTACGCCCAGGAAATAGTGCGACGCTCCCGGCCGGAAGACCGCCAGCGCGACGGCGACGGCCGCCAGGGCGAAGGCCCAGGCGAGGGGGCGGCGAAAGCCGGAAAACCGGGGCCGCTGAATGACGGAGGGGTCCACCCGGGCGAGGAAACGTTCCTCGTGGCCGGGGGCGGGCTCCGCCGTGTCGAATCGGGCCGCGTTTTCGCGGATGTATTGTTCGAATTCGGTCATATCTTTCTGTCATTTAGCAATGCAACCAGTTTCACCCGTCCGCGCGAATACAGCGAACGGAGCGTGGGTTCCTTCTTTCCGGTCAGCGCGGCGATCTCGCCGTAGTCCAGGCCTTCGATGAGCACCAGGTTCAGTACCAGCCGGTAAGGTTCCGGCAGGGCGTCCATCGCCGCACGGATCCGTCCGATATCCGGGAGGGGGGCTCCGGGATCCGGCTCTTCGTCCGGGATGACGGAATCGGCATAATCCTCCAGGAAGGCGTCCCGGCGTCTGCGCCTGCGCAGCCGGTCGATGGAGGCGCGGATGCAGGTGCGGGCCAGCCAGGCGGAAATCTGGGCGGCGGAGGAGAAGGACCCCGGGGAGGAGATATATTTCATCAGGGTGTCCTGCATCACCTCTTCCGCCTCTTCCGGGTCCCGGAGGATACGGAGGCTGATGTTGTACAGTCGCCGGTGGTGTTCCCTGTAGAATTCCGTGATCTCCTGTCGTGTCATCATTAACTCACTCTGCCTATATAACGCAGGAAAAATCGAATTGTTGCAACGAGGTTTGAGCGAAGCCGGCATCAGCCGGCCGGCCGACCCCGGGTATTTGGCCGAAGGGCAAATACGGAAAGGGGGTTATGGCCGCAGGGGGTCGCAGGGGGCGGAGCCCCCTTCGAAGAAACTGAAGTGGACGCGGCCGTAGGTCTTTTCCTTCTTGAACAGAGGATGCTCCGTGAATCGGTGTTCGTCGCCGTGCTCCAGGATGAAATAGCCGCCGGGGTGGAGCAGATCCCGCGACAGGACCTTGTCCGGGAGGGTCTCCAGACCCTGCAGGGCATAGGGCGGATCGGCAAAGATGATGTCGAACTTTTCCCGGCAGATGGGCAGGAAGTCGAATACGTTGGCATGGACGGCCGTGACGGCGGGCAGACCGAGCCGGGCGGCTTCGCGTCGGATGAAGGCAGCGTGGTCGCGGTTCATCTCCACACTATATACGCGTCGCGCGCCGCGCGAGGCGAACTCGAACGAGATGGCGCCGGTGCCGCCGAAGAGGTCGAGGACCTGGAGGTCTTCGAACTCGTATTCGTTACCCAGGATATTGAAAAGGCCCTCCCGCGCGAAATCCGTGGTGGGCCGGGCGCCATACCCCATGGGGGGCAGGATGGTCTTGCCTTTCAGGCGGCCGCCGATGATTCTCATAGGTACTCGACGGCCTTGAAATACCGGTACAGGGCCATCTCATCCTCCGCATCCAGCTGGGACAGCCAGCAGATGGTGGAGATCTCCGGATTGAGCTGGAGGGAATTCAGCGACAGGAAAATGAAATATTCCGCCGTGGTGAAATCCCGGGCAGGAAAACTGTTGGCGAGCAGCAGGCTCTTGCCCTGGGCCACGGCCAGGTAGAGCCGGTCGTCCAGCATGCCGCAGAGGATCTTGTTGTATTCCGGGCAGTCGGGCAGGCGCGACAGCAGCGTATAGATGGCGGGTGAATCATCAACGACGCTGTCCCCGTCTTTTGCATAGACGAGGACAGCGTCGTACTGTGGTATTTCGAGGTATTCCACCGTCGCGTCCTCCCTCAAGGCACCCACTTCAGCGAGCGCATCACGCGCTGCCGCAGGGTTGAAGAATTGGGAGGGGACGAGGGTGAACACTACTCCCAGTTGCCTGCGTTGTTGTTCGGGGCGGTGATGGAACCGACCTGCAGACCTTCGTAGCGGTTGAGATCACGGCTCTCGGCATCGAGGTTGATGCGGAGCTGGTTGTTCATGCCCTTGAGAAGGGACTTCCAGGGGATGCGGGCCTCGAAGAGGGGTACGGGCACGCCGGAGACCATCTTGGTCGTGGCTTCCATCTGGATTTCCTCCTTGCCGGAGAACGGGATGTACTTGAGGGAGTCGATGCTGAAGTCCGGACGGCCGTTGAACAGGGTGTCGCGCACCGGAACCTTGGTCACGGTGGAGAACACGACCTTCTCTCCGGCGGCATAGGCCTCCTGGAGCTTGGCGGTCAGCTGCTCGGGCTTGAGTCTGCGGTTCGCTTTCTTGATGGCGTCGGTGTTCGCGACGGCAAGGGAGTCGTCCATGGACCCGACCTGCATCACAACCTCCATCTCGCCGTTCTCATAGAACTGCTTCAGGGAGTCGACCGAGGAGTTGAACTTGCCCGTGACGGACTTGTACGCCACCTGCAGGGAACGGATGTCCTTGAGGCGCTGCACGGCGACCGCCTGGCGGCTGCTCTTCTCCCTGTTGAAGTTGACCGGCTGCATGATGTTGCTGTAAAGCAGGTAGACAAGGCCTGCGATGGCGGCGAGCAGGATAACCTCAAAGATGATCTTTACTACTTTGTTCATTGTATCGCTTAATTAATTTTATTTGATATCCAAAGTCCCACAAAGTTATGAAATTGATTTATCAAATGCAATATTCTTATTAAATTTGCCGAAGTTTTTTTGAAAGAGATGCAAGTACCCGCACCCGCAGACATCCAGCGCCTGGAAGCGTTTCTCGCGACAGCGAGGCGCATTTGTATTGTCGTCCACACACATCCCGACGGGGATGCGCTCGGAAGCGGCACCGCGCTGACGGCCTATCTGCGGCGATGCCGCGGGGTGGAAGCCCGGCTGCTGCTGCCGGATCCCGCCCCTGCATCGCTGGATTTCCTGGTGGCCACCGACGATACCCTGGTCGCGACGGATCCTCAGCCCGCGCTGGACTGGATCGCGTCAAGCGACCTGCTGGTCTGCCTGGACATGAACGCTTTCTCCCGGGCGGAAACGCTGAGCGCTCCGCTGCAGGCATCCGCTGCGCGTAAAGTGTTGATCGACCATCACCTGAATCCCGACCGTGCATCCTTCGACCTGGTGTTCAGCGAGACGGAGATCTCTTCCGCCAGCGAACTGCTTTACCGGATCCTGCTGGGCCTGCCGGGGATCGGCCGCGCCGACCGGCTGCCCATGGAAGTGCTCTCCCCGCTGATGGCCGGGATGACCACGGACACCAACAACTTTGCCAATTCGGTCTTTCCGTCCACCCTGCAGATGGCCTCCGAGCTGCTCGCCGCCGGCGTGGACCGGGATGCCATCCTGGACCGGCTGTACCATGACTGCCGGGAGAATCGTTTCCGGGCCATGGGCGCCTTTCTTTCAGAGCGTATGGTGATTACCCCGGACGGGGTGGCCTATGCCGTGCTCGACCGGGCCTTCCTGGACCGTTTCGACGTGCAGGAAGGCGAGACCGAGGGCTTTGTGAACCTTCCGCTCGGCATCAGCCGGGTGTGCATGAGCATCTTCCTGCGCGAGAGCGAGGGACACTTCCGGGTGTCCGTCCGCTCCAAAAGGGGCGTGTCGGCGAACCGCCTTGCCGAGGAAGCCTTCCACGGCGGCGGCCACGAATGCGCTGCAGGCGGCAAGCTGTTCTTCCCGCAGGACATCGCCGGGCCGGAACTGGCGGGAGAATACATCCAGGCCGTGACGGCACGATTTATGCGGAAAAAGTAAATGAAAATGAAGAGAACTATATTATTGTATTTTGCGCTGGCCGCGCTGTTTCTCACCGGCTGCGCCAGACCTTCCACGGTCGGGCTCAACGACGCCAACGAGCGCTATCTTGATGCCTGGATCCAGGTCAACCACCCGGGCGCCGTACAGACCGCCCTGGGCTCGTATGTCCTCGAGGACAGCCCCGGTACGGGCAAGACGGCCGGGAGCGCGGAGGACAGCCCGTACGTCCGGGTCGAATACCAGGCCAGGAACCTGGCGGGTTCCGTCCAGAAATCCTGCAGCGAACAGATGGCCAAGCAGCTGGGAGACTACGACCCCAACGACTATTACGGTCCCGTGATCTGGGGCCGGGGGACCTACCTGCTGGCTCCCGGTCTGGATGAAGCGCTCTCCGACATGCGCGAGGGGGGCTCGAGGACCGTCCTGGTCCCCGGCTGGCTCCTGAGTACGTCCAAATACTATGAGACCGGGAAGGAATACCGCGACAACATTTCCGGCACCCCGGCCATCTATGAGATCAAGCTCCACGATGTCATTCCGGACATCCAGAAATGGGAAACGGACTCCGTCGGCCGCTATGTTTCCGCGACCTTCCCCGGCCATACGGTCCTGGACTCGCTCAAATACGGCTTCTACTACGTCCGGACGGGCGAGCCGTCGGAAAACATCGAGTTCCCCGCGGACACCACGGTCTATCTGAACTACGTGCTTCGCCTGCTGAACGGCAAGGTCGTGGACACCAATGTCCGCGACACGGCGGCGTTCTACAATATCTATTCTTCCAACAGGACGTACGGACCGACCACGATCACGTGGTATGGCAGCGGCGGCACCTACGCGGACATCAAGTTCGGCTCCTCGACCAGCACGATCGACGGTTTCCTGTATGCGCTGTCCCAGATGCACCCGCATGAGAAGGGGACAGCGGTGTTCTATTCCGGCCTGGGCTACACCTACCGGGGGTCGGGTACCGTCATTCCTTCCTATTCACCGCTGCGTTTCGATCTCGAGATCGTCGATAAACCCTGACACGGATGGCGGCGTCGGGTGCGGCTCCCATTGAGCTCGGGACCAAGAAAATCGGTCCCCTTCTGCGGCAATACGCCGTCCCGGGCATCATCGCCCAGACGGCCGCGTCGCTGTACAACATGGTCGACAGCATCTACATCGGCCATATTCCGGGCGTCGGTTCGTCCGCCATCAGCGGCCTCGCCGTCACCTTCCCCCTGATGAACCTGTCCGCGGCCATGGGCACGCTGGTCGGCGTGGGCGCCATGACGCTCATCTCCGTTCTGCTGGGTCAGAAGAACTACGGCGCAGCGCGGAAAGTGCTCTCCAATGTCCTGACGCTCAACGTAATCATCAGTATCCTGTTTTCGGCGGTGACGCTTTCCTTCCTGGATCCGATCCTGCGTTTCTTCGGGGCCAGCGACAACACCCTGCCGTTTGCACACAGCTACATGCTGATCATCCTGCTGGGCAATGTCTTCACACACCTGTATTTCGGCTTCAACGGCCTGATCCGCTCTTCCGGACACCCCCGGGTCGCGATGAACCTGACCCTTTTCACGGTCATCTCCAACGCGATCCTGGACCCGATCTTCATCTTCGTGCTGGGGATGGGCATCCAAGGCGCGGCGCTGGCGACCATCCTCTGCCAGATGCTGGCCATGATCTATACCCTGCGCTTCTTCGCGGACAAGTCCCGCCTGCTGCATTTCACCCGTCCGCTCTTCCAGCTGGACTGGCGTGTCGCCAAGCAGTCGCTGGCCATCGGCCTGGGCCCCTTCCTGATGAATGTGGCGGCCTCGATGGTGGCCCTTTTCATCAACCAGCAGCTCGGCAAGTACGGGGGAGACCTCGCCATCGGCTCCTACGGCATCGTCAACCGTCTGACGATGCTCTTCGTCATGATCAACATGGGTTTCAACCAGGGCCTCCAGCCCATCGCCGGCTACAACTACGGCGCCCGGCAGTTCCACCGTGTCAAGGAAGTGTTTATCCTGACGGCCAAGTGGGAAGTGCTCGTGACGGCGCTGTGCTTCCTGATGTCGGAACTCATCCCGCGCCAGGCGGTGAGCCTGTTCACCAACGACCCGGTGCTCGTGGAAATGGCCGCCCGCGGGCTGCGCATCATGAACTCCGGTTTTGCGCTGGTGGGTTTCGGCATGGTCACGGGCAATTTCTTCCAGTGCCTGGGAATGGTCCGCAAGTCCATCTTCCTGTCGCTGTCGCGTCAGCTGCTCTTCCTGCTTCCGCTGATCTACACCCTGCCGCTGTGGCTGCAGGAGACGGGCGTGTGGGTCAGCTTCCCGATTTCCGACACACTCAATGTCATCATCTCCGTCATCATGATTGTCCGGCTCTTCCGCAAGTTCGACCGGCTCAGGGACGGTGAGAATCCCGACATCCTCGGCAGTACCATCCAAGCATAACGCCATATGGAGAAGAAGGTCCTTATCAACATCGGACGCCAGTACGGAGCCGGCGGCAAGGGCGTC
Organism: Bacteroidales bacterium; assembly: GCA_012744435.1. Classification (GTDB taxonomy): domain Bacteria; phylum Bacteroidota; class Bacteroidia; order Bacteroidales; family UBA932; genus Cryptobacteroides. The sequence goes on along the minus strand of JAAYCA010000056.1, from coordinate 40,371 downwards.
GCCGAGATCCTGGGCGAACGCCTGGGCATCCCCGTTTACGACAACGAACTGCTGCTGAAGGCAGCGGAAGAGAGCGGCTTCAGCCCGGCTTTCTTCAAGAAGAGCGACGAGCGCCGGCGGGTGTTCCGCCTGAGCGGCCTGTTCGGCCTGAACCGTGCCAGTTCCTATGCTCCGTCGGGCATCGACGAGACGGAACTGTTCAAATACCAGAGCCAGGCGATCCGCGACATCGCCGAACGGGGAAGCGCCATCTTCCTGGGACGCGCCTCGGACTATGTGCTGCGCGACATGGAGTGCCTGGACGTGTTTATCTGCGCTCCGCTCCAGGATCGCGTCAGGCGTGTGGCGGAGCGTACGGGAATGAGCGTGGAGGAGGCGGAGAAATTCATTCTGAAGAAGGAAAAGGCGCGCCGGGATTATTACAATTTCTTCACTTTCGGCGACTGGGGCGTCGCCTCCAATTACGACCTCTGCCTCGACTCCTCGCTTCTCGGCCTCGACGGCTGCGCGGACCTCATCATCGAATTCGGCCGCCGCTGCGGACGGCTTTGACTGTCGCCCCGGGCACGGAACGGCCCTTTTTCGATGCGACCCCCGGCTGGGCAGCCGGGGGTCGCATCGATTCTGGCGGGAATCAGTGCCGGGGTCAAATGCTGAAATTATGGTAGTGCGGCCCGAACCGTTCGAAAGCCTGACGGTCGAGCATCTCCCGGTCGTCCGGGTGGGCGATGCTGATCATGAGCTTGGCGCGCTCCTGCAGGCTTTTTCCGTAGAGGTCCACGGCGCCCCATTCGGTCACGATCCAGTGGGCGTCCGCCCGCGGCGTGACCACTCCGGCGCCGGGGTTCAGCTCGGCGACGATCTTGTTCTTGCCCTTCAGGGTGCGCGACGCGAAAGCGGTGAGGCTCTTGCCGCCTTCGGACATCGTGGCGCCCCTGACGAAGTCGACCTGGCCGCCGGTGCCGCTGAAAATGCGCGTGCCGATGGAGTCGGCGCTGATCTGTCCCGTGAAATCCACCTCCGTGGCGGAGTTGATCGCCTTCATGTGGGGATTCTGGCGGATGACCCACGGGTCGTTGACGTATTTGATGTCCCGCATGAGTACCTGCGGATTGCGGTCGATGAAAGAATAGACCTCCTGCGAGCCGAGCAGGAAGGAAGCCACCACCTTGCCGGTGTCGATCTTCTTGTTGGTGCCGTCGATCACGCCCGCCTTGATCAGGCGGAGCAGCCCGTCGGCGAACATCTCCGTGTGCAGGCCCAGGTGCTTGTGGTTGCCGAGCTGCGCCGCGAGGGCGTTCGGCAGGGCGCCGATGCCCATCTGGATGCAGTCGCCGTCCTCCACGAGGGCCGCGCAGTTCTTGCCGATGAGCACCTCCGTGGGGGAGGGCTCGGCGAAGGCGGCGGTCACGAGGGGCTCGTCGTCCTGCACGAGGTAGTCGAACTTCTCCAGGGGAATCAGATCGCCGAAGGCGAAAGGGACGTTGGGGTTCACGACGCCGATCACCACCTGCGCGCTCTCGATCGCCGCCACGGAGCAGTCCACCGAGGTGCCGAGGCTCACGCGGCCCTGCTCGTCCGGCAGGGACACGTTCACCAACGCGGCGCCCAGCTTGATGAAACCTTCGCGATAGAGTTTCTGGCTCTCGCCCAGATGCACCGGGAGGTAGTCGGCATAGCCGGCGTTGACGTTCGCACGGACGTTGGGCCCCACGAAGAAACCCTGTTCGAAGAAAATCCCTTCGTAGCGCGGTTCACTGTAAGGGGCGGGCCCTTCCGTATGGAAATGATGGAAATGCAGATCGGTGACATCTCCCGCGTCCGCCCGTCGGCACAGGGCCCGGATCAGGCAGTGGGGCACGCTGGCGACACTGCTGAGATGGACGTGGCTGTGGGAGGGGATGTGACTGACCGCCTCATCGGCGGAAACGAATCGGATCGGCTTCATCTCAACAATAATTGTTATTTTTGCAAACGCAAATTTAGAAATTATTTCGATGCACACAAAAGAAGAAAAAACGGCTGCTTTCGGCCGGCTGCTCGACACCATGGACGAGCTCCGGGAGAAGTGCCCGTGGAACGCCGCCCAGACCATGGAAACCATCCGTCCGATGACGGAAGAGGAAGTCTATGAGCTCAGCGACACCATCCTGAAGGGCGACCGCAGCGGCACGGCCAAGGAAATCGGCGACCTGCTCTACCACCTTGTCTTTTATGCGCGCATCGCACAGGAGGAAGGCTCTTTCGACATCGCCGACAGCCTGGACAAAGTGGTGGACAAGATGGTCTTCCGGCACCCGCACGTGTTCGGGCCGGAGGCCGGCACCCCCACTTCCGCCAAGGAGATCGCGGACACCTGGGAGCTGGTCAAGGCGAAAGAAAAAGACGGCAACAAGACCGTCCTGTCCGGCATCCCCGACGCCATGCCCGCGATCCTCAAGGCCCTGTCGATGCAGGAAAAGGCCCGCGGATGCGGCTTCGATTGGGAGCGGCGCGAAGATGTCTGGGACAAGGTCGGCGAGGAGCTGGGTGAGGCCCGCGAGGCCTGCGGGGAGCAGGATGCGAACCATATGGAAGAAGAATTCGGCGACCTGCTCTTCGCCGTCATCAACGCCGCACGCCTGTACGGGGTGGATCCCGAGGCGGCGCTGAGCGGCGCCTGCAGCAAGTTCCGCCGCCGCTTCAACTACCTGGAGGAGCAGACGCTCAAGAGGGGGCGCAAACTCACCGACATGACCCTGGCCCAGATGGATGCCGTCTGGGACGAAGGAAAGGCGAAGGGATTATAGTGAATCCGGCAAAAATCGCTAACTTTGTTTGAGTGGTAATGTTGACTGGACAAATGAAAAAGATTATACTTCTCTCCCTTGCGGCGGCCGCCCTGCTCTGCGGCTGTACGCATACCCGGACCTATAAATGGAACGATGTGTCCCTCACCTATGACAGCTCCCGCTACTCGATGGCCGATCTGGATGAAGGGTACGGCGTCAACTTCACGATGCTTGACAACGCGAAACCCGGCGGCTTCGCGCAATTCACCTTCTTCGGCGAGACGGATTTCCTGTACATGGGGCCGGACGGGCTCGGGGAGATGTATGAATCCGACATCCGCAGCAAGTGGGAGGAGGTCTGCGTGCAGGACAGTGACTTCGAGGCGTCCTGGGGATCCGGTGGCTACATCACGTACAGCCTCGATCCCGACCTCGCCGCGGGAGGGCTCTTCCTCCCTTATGACGGCACCCGCGACGGCAATCCGGTCTGGGGCGTGATCGCGGCGGACAGCAAGGGACTCTACGAAGCGCTCATGTGGGCGGAGTGCGGGAGCGAAGCCTCCCGGGATGCGTTCCTGGAGCTCTTCAAGGGCATTGTCTATCCCCCGGCGGAAGACGGCATGCCTGCCGGCGGTGCCGGCGAAGAGGATTTTTATGAGGACTACACCTGGGATGCGGTAAGTCTGAACGACGAGATATCCTTGATGTTCGATTACATGGATTACTTCTGCGAGGTCGTCGACGACTCCGACGGGGAGCTCGTATTCCGGTTGGAACCGACCTGGGAGGAGGCGGAGGGCGCCTTCGCCCGGATCCGCTTCGAGATGGCGGACCGCGACCTCGATACCGGCAGCGATGCCTGGGAGGAGACGCTCCAGGATGCTCTCGATCCCCTGATGACGTCCCTGGATAAGGACAAGGACTTCCAGTTGGATGGCCGCTTCTCTCCCTGGTACAAGCTCGACGCCGGCTACGGCGAGTACATCCGCTACATGGGCACCCGGCTCTCGGACGACCGTTTCATCGAGGGCGCCTTCGCCGCCAAGGGTTACCAGAAGGGCCGCGCCCTCATGCAGGCCGAGGCGGCGGACGAGGAGACCCTGATGACGCTGATCGATCTGTTTTCCACGGTGGAATTTGAATTCTAGCGGCCGGAGAAGCGTTTGCTGATTCTTCCGGGAAATTGATTACCTTTGCAGTCCGTACATACCGAAAACCGAGATGCCTGACTATAAGATAAAAGAAATCCATACCCACCGGGACCTGATGCGGTTCATCCAGTTCCCGGATGAACTGTACAGGGACTGTCCCCAATACGTCCCCGCCCTTCACAGCGACCAGGTGAAGTCGCTGACCAAGGCGGCGCCCCTGGATTACTGCACCCACAAGCTGTGGATGGTGCTGGACGGAGACCGCGTGGCCGGACGCATCAGCGGCATGGTCAATCCCCGTTACAACGAACGGTACGGTCGCAAGCGCGCCCGTTTCGGCTGGTTCGACTGCATCGAGGACATCGAGGTGGCCCGCCTGCTGATCGGCACGGCCGAGGACTGGGCCCGGGAGCAGGGGATGGACGAGATCCACGGCCCGCTCTATTACAACACCTTCGGCAAGCAGGGCATGCTGGTGGAGGGTTTCGAGAACATCCCGCCCTTCAACTGCCTGTACAACTTCCCGTACTACAACGACTTCATGACGGAGCTGGGGTACGAAAAGGAATGCGACTGGCTGCAGTACAAGATGGTCGCGAACCATGGCGTGCCCGACAAGGCCCGGCGTGTGTCCAAGCTTGTGCAGGAGCGCTACAATCTGCATTTCGGCAGCCTCAACAAACTCAAGCGCGACAAGGACCTGGTCCGGAAGTTCTTCCATGTCTACAACGACAGTTTCTCCGAATCGGTCATGAATTATATCCCCCTGACCGAGAAGGAGATCGACGAGGAGGCCGCATCCGTAATGCCTTATATCTCCGACAAGGCCAGCTGCCTGCTGCTCGACGAGCACGACGAGATCGTGGCTTTCGGCATATCCTTCCCGACCATTTCCCCGGCCCTGCAGAAGGCGAAGGGCCGGCTTTTCCCCTTCGGCTGGTGGCATCTGCTCCGCGCCCTGCACGACTACGAGACCACGGACCTGATGGTCAACGGCGCGGCGCCCGAGTGGCAGAACAAGGGGGTGTCGGCGGTGTACTACGAAGCGATGGCGGACAAGGCCATCAAGATCGGCAACCGCTGGGCCATCTCCAATCCGCAGATAGAATCCAACAGCGCGGTCAACATCTGGAACAGCTACGAACACGAACCGTTCATGCGCCGCCGCTGCTACATCAAGAAGATTTGACCCCATGGCAGACAACAATACCTTACTTGACAAGGTCCTTTCCCTCGAAGGGAAGTTCGCTTCGCTTCAGGAGCAGCTCTCCAGCCCGGAGGCGATGTCGGACATGAAGAAATACGTCCAGCTCAACAAGGACTACAAGGAGCTGGAGCCGATCATCAAGACCGGCAAGGAATATGAAAAGATGGTAAGCGACCTCGCCGCTGCCAAGGACATCCTCGTCAACGAGAAGGACGAGGAGCTCCGGGAAATGGCCCGTATGGAGATTGCTGAGCTCGAACCGAAGATCCCGGAGATGGAGCAGCAGATCAAGCTCCTGCTCATCCCGGCCGATCCCGACGACGGCAAAAACGCCATGGTCGAGATCCGCGGCGGCACGGGCGGGGACGAGGCGGCGATCTTCGCCGGCGACCTCTTCCGCATGTACCAGCATTTCGCGGAGCGCCGCGGCTGGAAGCTCGAGGTGACCGACCAGGCCCCCGGCACCTCCGGCGGTTTCAAACAGATCGTCTTCAAGCTCTCCGGCGGCGACGGCGTATATGGGGTGATGAAGTATGAATCCGGCGTGCACCGCGTCCAGCGCGTGCCGCAGACGGAGACCCAGGGCCGAATCCAGACCTCGGCCGCCTCGGTGGCCGTGTTCCCGGAGGCGGGCGAGTTCGACGTGGACCTGAGTTGGGACGACATCCGGCTGGATCTGTTCTGCGCTTCCGGCCCGGGCGGCCAGGGCGTCAACACGACCTATTCCGCCGTGCGTCTCACCCACATCCCGACCGGCCTGGTGGTCCAGTGCCAGGAAGAGCGTTCCCAGCTGAAGAACAAGGACCGCGCCTTCGAGGAGCTTCGTACGCGTCTGTACAACCTGGAGCACCAGAAGTATCTCGACGGCATCGCCGCCAAGCGCAAGACGATGGTCTCGACGGGTGACCGTTCCGCCAAGATCCGCACCTACAATTATCCCCAGGGCCGCGTCACGGACCATCGTATCAACTGGTCCATGTACAACCTGCCCGTCTTCATGGACGGAGACATCCAGGAGTGCATCGACCAGCTGCAGATAGCCGAGAACGCGGAGCGCCTCAAAGAGGCCGGCGATTGACGGCCGCTCCGGCCGGAACGGCCGTCGCCCCCGGAAAGCTGAAAAGAACCCTTGCGGGAAAAGCTTTCCGGGGGCGACTCCGTTTCCTGTCTCCGCGAGGCTAGACTTTGCGGAAGGCCAGGCAAGCGTTATGCCCTCCGAAACCGAAAGAATCGCTCAAGCCCAGATTGACGTCGGACTTGACGGCGACGTTGGGCGTGTAGTCCAGGTCGCATTCCGGGTCCGGGGCGTCCAGGTGCACCGTCGGCGGGACGATGCCCTCCTGCAGGGCGAGGACCGTGGCGACGGCCTCGATGGCGCCCGTGGCGCCGAACATGTGGCCGTGCATGGACTTGGTGCTGCTGATGTGGCACTTGTAGGCGAAGTCGCCCAGGGCGACCTTGTAGGCCTTGGTCTCGGCGACGTCGTTGAGCAGCGTCCCCGTGCCGTGCGCGTTGATATAGACATTGTCTTTCGCGGGATCAAAGCCGGACTGCTCCAGGGCGATCTTGATGCATTCCGCCTGGGTGCTGCCGTCCGGACGCGGGGCCGTGGCGTGATAGGCGTCGCAGGTGCTGCCGTAGCCGGTGACTTCGGCATAGATATGCGCGCCGCGCGCCTTCGCATGCTCCATTTCTTCCAGGATCAGGATGGCGGAGCCGTCGGCCATGACGAAGCCGCTGCGGTTGGCGTTGAAAGGCAGGGAGGCGTACTGCGGATCCGTGGAGCGGGTGAGCGCCTTGGCGTTGCCGAATCCGGCGATGCCGATCGGAATGGTGCAGTGGTCCGTGCCGCCGGCGATGACGGCGTCGGCATAGCCGTGGCGGATGGCGCGGAACGCCTCGCCGATGGAGTGCGTGGAGGTGGCGCAGGCCGTCACGATATCGATGCAAGAGCCCTGGGCGCCGTATTTGATGGCGACCTGGCCGCCGGCCATGTCGCTGATTATCGTGGGAACGAAATTCGGCGAGACCCACTGTCCGGTGGGATCCTCGAAGAACTTCTCAAGCTCGCGCTGGATGGTCGTGAATCCGCCGATTCCGGAACCTACGTACGTCGCAAGGCGGGCGGGGTCGATGTTCTCCCCGGACACGAGGCCGGAGTCCCGCATCGCCTGAAAGGCGGACGCCATGGCGAAAATGGTAAAGGGATCCTGCTTGCGGATGAACGGCTTGTCCATCCCGTATGCCTCCGGGTCGAAGTCCCGGATCATGCCGCCGATCTTGACGGCGAGTCCGTCGGTGGGGAATTCCGTAATATAATCGATTCCGCACACGCCGTTCACCAGGTTGCTCCAGAAAGTCTTGACATCTTTGCCGATGCAAGAGAGCACGCCGAGGCCGGTTACAACAACTCTTCTGTCCATAAGTTTCTTTTTTTGTCGGCGCAAAGGTAGCAAATAATTCTTATATTTGTAATTCTAACGAATACGCCGGATGCTTAGCCTAGGAGACCAACTGCCCCGTTATCTGCTCGAAAGACAGCAGATCTGGACGACTGTGGTGTACACGGCCCTGTTCTCCCTGGTATTCATCCTGGTCAGCATCCCGTTCTCGAGCGATGCCTGGTTCGCCCTCGGCGCCAGCCAGGCCTTCTTCTATACCGTCGCCTTCATCCTGGTCGCGGCGGGCGTCGTGATCGCGAGCCGCGCGATGATGTACCGCTGCCGTACGCTGAAGAATTTCACCCTGCTGGGCTATGTGTGCTGGATCGTGCTGGAGGTCGTGGCCGTGGCCCTGCTGTACACCTTTTTCACCTACGAGGGCGTCAAGGCCGGAATCATCGCTCCGGGCGGACGCGAGGCGGGGATGGTCTTTCTCAGCGCGCTGGTCTACGCGGCCGTGTGCCTGTGCGTCCCCTTCGTGCTGTGCGCCCTGCAGGCCGCCATCCGGGACAAGGACAACACCATCCGGCTGATGAACTATGGCAATGTGGTCAGCGACAAGCCGGCCGTGCCCTACACCGACAACCGGATCACCCTGTTCGACAACAACGGCGTGCTCAAGTTCTCCATCAGTTCGGACAACCTCTACTTTATCGAGTCCGACGACAACTACATCAAGGCGTGGTACATGGACAGCGCCGGCGAGATGAAGCAGTACATGCTGCGCTGCCGCCTCAAGACGGTTGAGGACAGCTTCGCGGACAGCGAACTCGTCCGCTGTCACCGCAAGTACATCGTCAATATCCGCAAGATCTCCATTCTCAAATCCGAGAAGGAGGGCTACAAGATCGATTTCGACATCGATTCGATCGATCCCATACCCATTTCCAAGACTTATGAGCAGGCCGTGCTGGCCCGCTTCAATTCCCGCTGACAACCATGTGGCAAAGAATCCAGACCCTGTATCTCTTCCTGGCGACGGGCCTCGTCGTCTCCCTGTTCTTCTGCACGAAGGCCGGGGATATCCCCTACACTGATTATTGGCCGTACCTGGTCCTGCTGATCGTCACCGGTTTCCTCCAGGTGATGGCGCTGACCACCTACAGGCACCGGGTCTTCCAGATGCGCACCTCCGTCCTGTCGGCCATCATCCTGCTGGGCCTGCAGGGCTGGCTGGTGTATGACGCCGTCTCGACGCACAACGATCCGGTCTTCCACGTGTCGGCCATCTTCCCGATCGTCGCCGTGATCCTCGACTTCCTCGCCGCCCGGAGCATCCTCGCGGACGAGCTGCTGGTGCGCAGCGCCGACCGCCTGCGCAGCGCCAAGCGCAAGAAACAATAACCTTTATAACCGCATAAGCTCATGAGAATTCCCGAATCAGAACTGATCATCAACGGCGACGGCTCCGCGTTCCATCTCCACATCCGTCCGGAGCAGCTGGCCGACAACGTGATTCTCGTAGGCGATCCCGGCCGGGTCGCCATGGTCAAATCGTATTTCTCGTCCGTCGAGGCGGAAGGCGCTTCCCGCGAATTCGTCTGGGCTACGGGCGCATACAACGGCAAACGGATCACCGCCCTGTCCACCGGCATCGGCACGGACAACATCGACATCGTGATGACGGAACTCGACGCCCTCGCGAACATCGATTTCAAGACCCGCGAAGTGAAGCCCGAACACCGTACGCTGGACATCCTGCGGATCGGCACCTGCGGCGCCATCCAGCCGGAGATTCCGCTCGGCGCCTTCATCTTCTCGCATATTTCCGTCGGTTGCGACGGCCTGCTCAACTGGTACGACAAGCGCGACAGCATCGCCCTGCTGGACTTCGAGGAGGCCTTCAAGGAGCACGTCCACTGGGACAGGCACCTGCCGGATCCGTATTTCGTCCGCGCCAGCGACAAGCTCATCCGCCGTTTCGAGGACTGCACCGTCAAGGGCATGACCATCTCCGCCTCCGGCTTCTACGGCCCGCAGGGGCGTGTGGTCCGCCAGGGGCTCGCGATGCCGGACATGCTCGAGGATTTCGAGAGTTTCACCTTCAAGGGCTGCAAGATCACCAATTTCGAGATGGAGGGTTCGGCGCTCGCGGGCATGGCGGCGAAGCTCGGCCACAACGCCGGTACGGTCTGCTGCGCCATCGCACACCGCCACCTCAAGGACGCCAACACCGACTACAAGCCCCGCGTCGCGGAACTTGTGCGGCTGGCGCTGGACAAGATGACGGAATAACAGCCTCCTGATTCAATACAGGTCGCGGGCGGTCATCCTGGACCAGCCGTAGTCCGGCATGCCCGCATCCTCGACAAGGGCGTCCACCGTGCGGTGGAGGCCCTTGATCACGTTTTCCTCCAGGAAACGGAGCTCCTCGGGGACATTGCGGCGCATCGACGCCGCGACCTCGTGGCCGATGCCGTCGAAGCGGTAGATCTGGCAGTTGGCCCCGATCCTGGCGAGTTTTTCCGCGAGGGCGTCGCTGCCGGCGAACTGGATGCCGGGCAGGGAAATCTTCTTGTACGGGACAACCCGGTCGGACGTGCCGTGGAAGAGCAGGACCGGGCAGGGCGTCCGCGGGAACCGGACGGCACCGTCCATCGAGAATACCGCTCCGGCAAACGACATGATGCCCGCGTAGTTGAAGCCCACCGGGAGCACTTTCGCCTCATCCATGCCGTTGCAGATCTCCCATTCGGCCTGCATGGCCGTCATCGCGCCGGCGGAAGAGCCGCTGACGACGATCTTGTCCGGGTCGATGCCCAGCTGGGCGGCGTTGTCCACCAGATAGGCGGTCGCGCTGAACAGGTCGTCCACGGCGATTTGGATGGCGTGCCTCAGGACCTTGAGGGAGGCGATGCTCGCCTTGAACCGGGCGCCTTTCATCCCGAGCCTGTAGTCGATGGCGGCCACGTTGTAGCCCGCGTCCGCGAGCTGGCGGAACCAGATGCGGTCGCCGGGGTTGTCGCGCTGTCCGGACACGAAGGCGCCGCCGAAGACGTGGATGATGAGCGGCTTGCGGGGAGCGTCGGCGCAGGGGCCGGCCCCCGGGGCGGCGGCGTAGAAGTCCAGCAGAAGCTCACAGGTGTCCCGCTGCGCGAACAGGAGGGTGCGGTCCGGGTCGGGAATGACCTGTCCGGAGGTGTCGGCGGGGCGCTCCTGCGCCAGGGCGGAACTGCAGGCGGAAAGGGCCAGCAGGAGGATGAGACGGATTTTCATCAGCTATAGAATTGGGTTGGAGCCTGTGCGTCGCCGTACAGGTGGGTGAGTTGCTCCCCGAGCGGACCGAGGAGGTCCTCCACCCGGGGAAGTTTGGCCTCCTGCTCCTGACGGGGCAGGACGAAATGGTGTTCACGCATCAGCGTGTAGAGACGGTCATAGTCAATTCCCTGCGCGCGCAGCATCTCCGCGGCTGCGGGGCGGTCGGCGCGGACCAGGGCCAGCAGGAAGTGGGAGGGAAGGATGCGCGTCTGTCCGTGCTTGAGCGCTTCGTAGGCCGCGGCGCTCAGCAGGGCGGCCGCACCGTGGGTGGGGCGCACCCGCGCCTGGTCATGCCAGGGGACGCTGCGGTCGGAAAAGACCCGGCCGTCGATGGCCTCCTTGAGGGCGTCCATATCGATGCCGAAGGCGTCCAGGGCCCGGCAGGCATCGTTGTCGCGATGCCGCAGCAGGCCGAGCATGAGGTGGTCCGCGCCGATGCCGTAATGGCCGGTGCGCATCGCCTCTTCCCTCGCATAACAGAGGATGGTAAGAAGCTCTTGGGAGAACTTGATTTCCATACGAAAATTATATGGACAAAAATAAGAATTTTATCGGAATTTTTTAGTAAATTTGCATGTTTGGAACTATAGTGATTTTTATGGCAAGTGAGGAAAAGAATCCTGAAGAAATCCAGGAAGAAGTGACAGGAATCATTGAGCCGGTCGAGATTGACCACGAGATGCGCACGGCATACATCGATTATTCGATGTCCGTGATCGTTTCGCGTGCCCTTCCGGACGCGCGGGACGGCTTGAAACCAGTGCAGCGCCGCGTGCTTTTCGGCATGGACGGCCTGGGGCTCGGTTATGGCGGACAGACCAAGAAATCCGCCCGTATCGTGGGTGAGGTGCTCGGAAAATTCCACCCCCACGGCGATTCCAGCGTCTATGACGCGATGGCGCGCCTGGCGCAGCCCTGGAACCAGCGCTATCCGCTGGTTTTCGGCCAGGGCAATTTCGGTTCGATGGACGGCGACCCCGTGGCCGCCATGCGATATACGGAAGCCAAGCTCGAGAAGATGACCGAGGATGTCCTCGCGGACCTGGACAAGGACACCGTGGACATGACGCTCAACTTCGACGACTCCCTCCAGGAGCCGACCGTGCTTCCGACCAAGCTCCCGCTCCTGCTGCTCAACGGTTCTGCCGGCATCGCCGTGGGCATGGCCACGAACATGGCGCCGCACAATCTTGGCGAGGTGTGCGATGCGATCTGCGCCTACATCGACAATCCCGACATCACGACCGAGGAGCTGATGGAGTACATCCAGGGGCCCGATTTCCCGACCGGCGGCATCATCATGGGCCGTCAGGGCATCGTGGATGCGTACAACACCGGCCGCGGCCGCGTGGTTATCCGCGCCAAGACCGAGATCGAGGAGGGCGAGAACGGGCGCGAGACCATCGTCGTGACCGAGGTCCCGTACATGGTCAACAAGGCCGACATGCTCTCCCGCATCAGCGAGATGGTGCACGACAAGCGGATCGAGGGGATCGCGGACATCCGCGAGCTGACCAACCGCGAGGGCATCCGCATCGAGTTCGTCGTCAAGAAGGAGGCGAACGCGAACGTAGTCCTCAACACCCTCTTCAAATATACCGCGCTGCAGAGCAGCTTTTCCATCAACAACGTCGCCCTGGTGGGCGGCCGGCCGCGCACGATGTCCCTCAGGGACATGCTCGCGACCTTCGTGGATTTCCGCCATGAAGTGGTGGTGCGCCGTACGCGCTTCGACCTCGACAAGGCCCTCAAGCGCGCGCACATCCTGGAAGGTCTGCTGCGGGCCATCGACGTGATCGACGAGATCATCGCGATCATCCGCGCCTCGCGCAACGTCGACGAGGCCAAGGCCACGCTCATGTCCACCTTCGACTTCGACGACATCCAGGCGGCGGCGATCGTGGAGATGCGCCTGCGCCAGCTTACCGGTCTGGAAAAAGACCGTCTGCAGGCGGAATACGACGATCTCGAAAAGTTCATCGCCCGTTGCCGCGAGATCCTCGCGAGCGACGCCGAGCAGCTGGCCATCGTCAAGCAGGAGTCCCTGGATCTGAAGGCCCGCTACGGCGACGCCCGCCGCACGGAGATCACCCTTTCCGAAGACGAATTCAACCCCGAAGACTTCTATGCCGACGAGGACGTCGTGATCACGATCTCCCACCTGGGCTACATCAAGCGGACGGCGCTCACGGAGTTCCGGACGCAGGCCCGCGGCGGTGTGGGCAAGAAGGCCAGCGCGACCCGCGACGAGGATTTCATCGAACACATCTACGTAGCCAACATGCACTCTACGATGCTCTTCTTCACGGATCAGGGCATGTGCTACCGGCTCAAAGTATACGAACTGCCGGAGGGCTCCCGCACCTCGAAGGGCCGCGCCGTGCAGAACCTCCTCTCCATCGATCCTTCCGACCGGATCCGGACGTATCTCAACGCCCGCTCGATCGAGGATCCCGACTACACGGACAACCATTTCGTTGTCCTCGTGACCAAGAAGGGTATCGTCAAGAAGACGAACCTGACGGAGTATTCCAACAGGCGCAGCCGCAACAAGGGCATCATCGCCATCGGCATCCGGGAGGGCGACGAACTGCTCGACGCCTTGCTCACCGACGGCAACCACGAGATCATGATCGCCGCCCGCGGCGGCCGCTGCTGCCGCTTCGAAGAGGCGGATGTCCGGGCCATCGGCCGCAGCGGATCGGGTGTCCGCGGCATAAATATCGACGATGACGACGAGGTGGTGGGAGCCATTTCCTGCGACCCTGACGCACCCGATGCCTCTGCTTATACTGTATTGGTAGTCAGTGAGAACGGATATGGCAAGCGCTCCGATCCGCAGGAGTACCGCCTGACCTCCCGGGGGGCCAAGGGCGTGAAGACGATCGCCATCACGGACAAGACTGGCCCGCTTGTTGCAATAAAGAGCGTGACGGAGGAAAATGACCTGATGATCATTACCAAGTCCGGCCTGACCATCCGTATGGCCGTATCCGACATCCGGGTCGCCGGAAGGGCCACCCAAGGTGTGAGACTGATCAACATCCGGGAAGGAGATGCCATCGCCGCCGTATCGCCGGTCGCCAAAGCGGAAGATGAGACCCCGGAGGAAGAGGAGACCGTAGCGGAAGAAACCGCATGATTGAAACAATGAAATTTTAACTGTTAAAAGGATAACCCCATGAAAAAGATTTTTACAATCATCGCCATCGCTGCTTCCATGTTTGCAGTGAGTGCACAGGCGCAGAATGTCAAGAGCCTGAGTGCCGCCAAGGCGGCCCTCGACAAGGCACAGGCTGCCGCCGAGAACCCCAAGCAGAACACCAAACTGGCCACCTGGCTGAAGTACGGCCAGAGCCTGATGGATGCGTACGCCGCTCCGTCCGGCAATATGTGGGTCGGCATGACCGCCCAGGACCTTGCCCTGGTCGCCGCCGGCGAGCGCCAGATGTCCGAGAGCCAGGTCGAGGTCAACGGCCAGGCCATGACCAAGCGTGCCTATGCCAACAAGAACCTCTATTTCAATGAGGCCGGCCAGGTGGCCGTGATCGAGGTGACCCAGCCGTTGGCTGAAAACATCCTCGACAAGGCCCTCGAAGCCTTCACCAAGGCTGCCGAGCTGGATCCGAAGGGTTCGAAGACCAAGGATATTTCCGCCGGTCTGGAGTCCGTCGCCTCCAAGTACATGGACGAGGCTTACAATGCCTATACGCTCGGTAAACCCGCCGCCGCTTCCATCGCCTTCGAGAAGGCTGCCAAGGCTTCCGCCACCGCTCCGCTCAACAAGGTTGACGACGACGCCGTCTACAACGCCGGCTTCACCGCCTGGCAGGCCCAGGACTGGGACCGTGCGAAGAAGTTCTTCGAGCAGGGCATCGCCAAGGGCTACTATGGCGAGGACGGCGAGTCCTTCGCCAAGCTGGCGGACATCGCCGACAAGCAGGGCGACAAGGCCGCTTCGAAGGCTTACCTGGAGGAAGGCTTCCAGAAGGCCCCGCAGAGCCAGAGCATCCTGATCGGCCTGATCAACTACTATCTGAACAATGATGAGGATCCCGGACGCCTGTTCGATCTCTTCGACGTGGCCAAGAAAAATGAGCCGGACAATGCATCCCTGTACTATGTCGAGGGCAACGCCCGCCTGAAACTCAATCAGTATGAGGAGGCCCTCGCCGCCTACGACAAGGCTTCCGAGGTGAATCCGAAATACGAATGGGGCTATGTCGGCAAGGGCATGGCGCTCTACAACAGGGCCGTCGAGCTCCAGGAGCAGGCATCTCTCGAGGTGGACGACGCGAAGTACATGGCCCTGCTGGGCGAGTTCGAGTCCGTTCTCAAGAGCTGCATCGAGCCGTTCGAGACCGCGATCGAGCTGACCACTGACGACGAGGTGAAGATCAGCATCGCCGAGTACCTCAAGAACGCCTTCTTCCGCTTCCGCTCCAAAGGCGACGAATACCAGCAGAAGTACGAGAAGTACGCTGCGATCGCCGAAGGCAAGTAATCAGTCTTCGATTCCGCAGCTGCTCTTGACGCGCTGCCAGGTCGAAATCATATTATCGAAATCTGATGGAGTGAGCCAATCGTCCCGACGGTTGGCCCACTCTTTTACGAATATGGTGGCGTAGCTGTCGGGCAGCAGGCGCTCCGGCAGGGTGCACCAGATGAACTGGAGTTCGGGCTCCAGCATCTTCTTTTCCCCGGTGAGGGGATCGTGGACGAAACGCAGGGTGGCGAACAGGCCCAGCCGGGAATTGATGATGCTCATGTTGGAGATGGCGTTGCCCAGCGAATAGATGACCGGCACGCCCTGGATATGGGTGGTGTCCTGGATCACGTGCGGATGCGAGCCGACGATGGCATCCACGCCCTGTCCCGCGAGCCACTTGGCCCAGGAGACCTCCGTGGCATCGGGATTGAGCTGATATTCCGTGCCCCAGTGGGGCAGGGCGATGACGAAGTCCGCCTCTTCCTTGCCCTTGCGGATGGCGGCGCCGACCTCGTCCCTGTGCATGCGGTTCACCTTCGGCCATTCGGTGTCGGCGCCGGTGTTGGTGCCGTAGGTGAAGTTCACGAGGGCGATGCGCAGCCCGCGGCGCGACAGGATCAGGGGATAGGTCTCTTCCAGCTCCCGGGCGTTGCGCGCCGCACCGGTCTGCATCACGCCGAGCGAGTCCCGGATTCGCTCGTACACGTCGAGTGTCCGCTTCATGCCGGCGCTGCCCTTGTCGAACACATGATTGTTGCCCGTCAGGAAGACGTCGATGCCGCATTCGTCGGCCAGGTACCAGGCGTAATAGTCCGGGGTGGAGAAGACCGGATAACCGGTGTAGGGCTCGCCGCCGAGGGGGAATTCCAGATTGGCGACCGCGAAATCCGCCGCGCGCAGCGCCGGCTGCACCCGCTCCAGGAAGGGACGGTGGTCGCGGACAAGCTGCTTGGCATGCATCATCACGTCGCCGATGATCATGACGCTGACGGTGTCCGGACCGGCGGGAATGTCCTTCGGGAACGGGATTTGATATTGTTCGGAGAAGAAAGGATAGCGGGGACGTTGCGCAGCGAGCCTCGGGGAGGCGGCCATCAGCAGGATCAGCAGGAATATGGTTCGGGTCGCTTTCATAAATTCCGTGCAAAGATAAGACTTTTTGCGATTTGGAATTGTCTTGGTTTGCACGTAAATTTGCAAGATTCTACGAATATGAGGAAAATACTGGTCATAACGGCACTGGCCGTCTCTGTCTGCCTGCTGGGAGGATGCGATTTCTTCCGCCAGCTGGTCGGCCGTCCTACCTCGAAGGACATCCGCGCCAAGCAGGAGCGGATCGAGCGGGAAGCCCTGCAGCACCAACAGCGCCTGGACTCGCTGAAACTTGTCCAGAAACAGATTTCCGACTCGCTCGCGACCCTGGATTCGCTGCGGGACGCCAAGGAGTCGCTCATCTCCACCCGTCAGCTCAGCGCGGGCGGGAAGTATGATCTCCCGTTCCGCTACTACGTGATGATCGGGTCTTTCAGCAGCCCGGACAATGCCACGCGGCAGGCCGGCCGCGCACAGGAAGCCGGCTATCCCGCCACGCTGATCCCGTTCCGCAACGGCTTCACCGCCGTGGGCTGCTGCCCCTCCGACAATCTGACGGAGGTCTTCGCTTCGCTTCGTAAGCTGCGGGCAGAGAGTTTCTGCCCCGCCGACGCCTGGATTCTCAACAACGAATAAACGGAAATGAAGCGTATCCTGACTTGCCTGCTGTGTCTTGCAGCCGTCCTGCCGGCGGCCGCCCAGTTCCGTCCGTCCTACCGTTCGCTCAGCGACAGCGAGACGGTCACGGCGATGCGCGAACAGGTCGGGTTCCTCGCATCCGCCGCCCTCGAGGGCCGCAAAGCCGGCTCGGAAGGGGAGCGGGAGGCGGCGGCGTATGTCACGGAAGTGCTGAAGGCCTATGGCCTGGAGCTGCTCAGCGGGGAAGACGGCGACCTGTTCGGCCTGAAGCAGGAGCAGGGCGACACGCTCACCTCCCGCAATGTCATCGCCTGTATTCCCGGTTATGACAAGGCCCTCCGCGAGCAATACATCGTGATCGGCGCCCGGCTGGACAACCTCGGCACCATCGGATACAGCGTGGACGGAACGTCCCGGGAGCGGATCTACTACGGCGCCAACGGCAACGCCTCCGGCCTGTCGATGCTGCTCGAGCTGTCGCGGATGCTCTCCGCCGGCAGCGTGCTGCTCAAGCGTTCGGTGATCATCGCCGCTTTCGGCTCTTCGCTGGAGTCCGGCGCCGGCGCCTGGTACTTCCTCAACCGGTCGTTTTCGAAGGCCGGCGACATCGATGCGATGATCAACCTGGACATGCTCGGCACGGGCTCGAACGGCTTCTACGCCTACACCTCTTCCAACCCCGACCTGAACCGCCTGCTGGAGCAGGTGAACGCCACCCTGCAACCGGTCCGCCCGGAACTGGTCTCCCGCGAGCCGGTCTCCTCCGACCACCGGATCTTCTACGACCGCGAGATCCCTTCCGTCCTGTTCACCACCGGGATGTACCCGGAATACAATACCGAACGCGACACGCCCTCCATACTCGAGTATGACGAAATGGAGCGCGAACTGGAATACCTGTACAATTTCACCCTGGCCCTCGTGAACGGCCCCAAACCGTCTTTCCGCGAGGACTCCGAACCGGCCCGGCGCAGCAGTGCGGACGTGGTGTCCTTCTACGACTGCGACGTCCGGCCGACCTTCTTCCGTTCCAATGACCCCTCCTCCTTCCTCGAGCGCTGGGTTTACGTATATCTCCGCTACCCGCAGAGCGCGGTGGACGAAGGCGTGCAGGGACGGGTGCTCGTGGACTTCGTCATCGACGAGAAAGGGAAGGTGACGGACGTCAAGGTGGTCAGGGGCGTGGATCCCCGGCTGGATGCGGAGGCGGTGCGCGTGGTCAGCGCCTCGCCCGACTGGAAGCCGGGCGTGTTGCGGGGCAAGAAGGTGAAGACAGCGCTGTCGCTGTACGTCGAGTTCCGATTGGAAAAGAAAAAGAAAAGATAACATGGCAATGGATTACGATTTCAAATCGATCGAGCGTAAATGGCAGGCCTGGTGGGCCGAAAACAAGACTTTCAAGGTGGTCGAGGACCCCTCCAAACCGAAGTTCTATGTGTTGGACATGTTCCCGTACCCGTCCGGTGCCGGGTTGCATGTAGGGCATCCCCTGGGCTACATCGCAAGCGATATCTTTTCCCGCTACAAGCGCCTTCGGGGCTTCAACGTCCTGCACCCGATGGGCTACGACGCCTTCGGCCTGCCGGCCGAGCAGTACGCCATCCAGACCGGACAGCACCCGGAGGTGACCACGGACAAGAACATCGCCCGCTACCGCGAGCAGATGGACCGCATCGGCTTCTCCTACGACTGGGACCGTGAAGTCCGCACCTGCGACCCCGCCTACTACAAGTGGACGCAGTGGGCCTTCCTCCAGATGTTCGACAGCTGGTACGATCCGGACCGCGATCAGGCACGCCCCATCAGCGAGCTGGTGGAGCGCTTCGGGACCACGGGCTACGCCGACGTGACCCCCGAACGCTGGGCGGCCGCGTCCGACAGGGAGAAATCCGACATCCTGATGAACTACCGCATCGCCTATCAGGGCGAGACCTCGGTCAACTGGTGCGAGGGTCTCGGTACGGTGCTCGCGAACGACGAGGTCAAGGACGGCCTGAGCGTGCGCGGCGGCTTCCCGGTGGAGCAGAAGAAGATGACGCAGTGGCAGCTGCGCGTGTCGGCCTATGCCGGGCGGCTGCTCGATTCGCTGGAGAAGCTCGAATGGACCGATTCCCTGAAAGAGATGCAGCGCAACTGGATCGGCCGCAGCGAAGGCACGGAGATGGTCTTCAACACCGTCTGTGACGGCCGCGAACTGCCGGTGACCATTTTCACCACCCGCGCCGATACGATCTACGGCGTGACCTTCATGGTCCTCGCGCCGGAGAGCGAGCTGGTGGAGCAGCTGACCGCCGCCGACCGCAAGGCCGAGGTGGCGGAATATCTCCAATATGTGAAGAAAAAAACGGAGCGCGAACGCATCGCCGAGACCAAGACGGTCACGGGCGTGTTCGCCGGTTCCTACAGCATCAACCCCGTGACGGGGGAGAAGGTCCCTGTCTGGATCTCCGAATACGTCCTGGCGGGTTACGGAACCGGCGCCATCATGGCCGTGCCGGCGCACGACAGCCGCGACTATGTGTTCGCGAAGACGTTCGGCCTGCCGATCGTACCGGTCATCGAGGGGGCGGATGTCAGCGAGCAGAGCGTGGACGCCAAGGAAGGCGTCATGTGCAATTCCGGTTTCCTGAACGGGATGAGCGTCAAGGAGGCCATCGAGGCCGCCAAGGATTATGTGGAGGCGCACGGCCTGGGCCACCGCAAGACCAACTACCGCCTGCGCGACGCCATTTTCTCGCGCCAGCGCTATTGGGGCGAACCCTTCCCCATCTGCTACAGGGACGGCATCCCCACGCCGCTGCCGCTGTCCGCGCTTCCGCTCCGCCTGCCGGAGATCGACTCCTTCAAACCCTCGCCCGACGGCCAGCCCCCGCTGTCCCGCGCCCGGGACTGGACCTACGGCGGCTGTCCGCTGGAGAAGAGCACGATGCCGGGCTTCGCCGGTTCCAGCGCCTACTACCTGCGCTACATGGATCCGCACAACGACAGCGCCCTGGTCAGCCGCGAGGCCGACGCGTACTGGCGCAACGTCGACCTGTATATCGGCGGCACGGAGCACGCCACCGGCCACCTCATCTACTCCCGCTTCTGGAACAAGTTCCTCTACGACAGGGGCTTCGTCTGCGAGGACGAGCCGTTCCGCAAGCTCATCAACCAGGGGATGATCCAGGGCCGTTCCAACTTCGTGTACCGCATCGTCGGGACCAACACCTTCGTGTCCCTGGGCCTGAAAGACAAGTACGACACCACCGAGATCCACGTGGACATCAACCTGGTCCGCGGCGACCGGCTCGACCTGGAAGGCTTCCGCCGCTGGCGTCCGGAGTTCGCCGACGCCGAGTTCATCCTCGAAGACGGGGAATACATCTGCGGCTGGGCCGTCGAGAAGATGAGCAAGTCCATGTTCAACGTCGTCAATCCCGACGACATCTGCGACACCTACGGCGCCGACACCCTCCGGCTCTACGAGATGTTCCTGGGACCGCTCGAGCAGAGCAAACCCTGGGACACCAAGGGCATCGACGGCGTGGCGCGTTTCCTGAAGAAATTCTGGCGCCTGTACACCACCCGCGACGGCTTCGCGGTGACGGACGAAAAGGCCACGGCCGACGAACTCAAGGTCCTGCACAAGCTCATTGCCAAGGAGCAGGAGGACATCGAGAACTTCTCTTTCAACACCACCGTCAGCGCCTTCATGATCGCCGTGGGCGATCTGGCCTCGATGGACTGCCGCAAGCGGGAGATCCTGGAGCCCCTGTGCGTGCTGCTGTCGCCGTTCGCCCCGCATATCAGCGAGGAACTGTGGCACCTGATGGGCCATGACGACAGCGTCACCGCCGCCCGTTTCCCCGAATATGTCGCCGCCTACACCGTCGAGGACAGCGTGACCTACCCGGTGCAGTTCAACGGCAAGATGCGTTTTACCGTGGACCTGCCGAAAGCCGCCTCCCCCGCCGAGGTGGAAGAGGCCGTCCGCGCCCTGGAACAGACCGCCCGCTGGGTGGGCGACGGCCGGATCGTCAAGGTGGTCGTCGTGCCCGGCAGGATTATCAATATCGTCGTGAAATGACCCGCAAGAAGACCCTGCAGACCGTCTGGGAGTACCTGATCCTGACCATCGCGTGTTTTATCTTCACGATGGCCTGGGAGTGTTTCATGATCCCGAACGGCATGTCCGCCGGCGGGATGATGGGACTCTGCACCATCATCCAGTACGCCACCGGCGGCCTGATTCCGGCCCAGTATTCTTATTTCGCGATCAACGCGGTGCTGGTCATCGTGGCGGTGATGGCGATGGGCATCGGATTCGGCTTCAAGACGATCTGGTGCATCATCATGTCCAGCGTCGCGCTGGGGATCGTTTCCAAGCTGAACGCCATCCACGCCATTCCCGGTTCCTTCTTCTACATGGAGGAGCGGCTGCTGATCCCCGTCGTGGCCGGCGTGTTCGAGTCGGTCGGCCTGGGGCTTGTGCTCCGCTACGGAGGGAGCACGGGCGGCACGGACATCATTGCCGTGATGGTCAACAAGTACTGGCCCGTCTCGCTGGGCACGGTGTTCCTGCTCTCGGATGTGGCCATCTGCGCCTTGTTGCTCCTGCTGCCGGACAAGACCTTCTCCGACATGTGCTACGGCCTCGTGGAGGTGGTGATCTTCTCCCTGGTGATCGATATCGTCGTGGGCGGCAAACGCTCCTCCTACCAGTTGCTGGTCTTCTCCGAGAAGTACGAGAGCATCGCGGACCACATCATCCACAAGATGGACCGCGGCGTGACTGTCCTCAAGGCGCTGGGCTGGTTTACCAAGACCGACAAGAACGTCCTGCTGATCCTGATCAACCAGCGTCAGCTGTCGGAGCTCTCCCGCGTCATCAAGGAACTCGACCCGCGTGCCTTCATGTCGATCTCCCCGACCCACAACGTTTACGGGGAAGGATTCGAAGAGATCAAGACCGGAGTCTCAATCAAGAAGAAAAAGAATGACACTGCTTAAAAAGAACTTCTGGACGGGCGTCAAGGAGTACTCCCTGATAACGCTGGGCGTCCTGCTGTACGTCACGGGGTGGATCATCTTCCTGATCCCCAACAACATGGTCGGTGGCGGCGTGACGGGTCTCGGCTCCATCATCCAGTATGCGACGGGAGGCGCCGTCAAGATCGGCTATACCTATTTCGTGGTCAATGCAGGCCTGCTCGTGGCGGCGCTCTTCACCCTCGGGCGGAGTTTCGGCGCCAAGTCGGTGTATGCCATCCTGCTCACCTCCGTGGCCCTGAACCTGGGACAGGAGATCTTCCCGCACGAGATCATCCGGCTGCTGGCCCTGGACAACGGCAAGCTGATGTGCACCATTTCCGGCGGCATCATGGTCGGCGTGGGCATCGGAATGTCCATCTCGCAGGGGGGCAGTACCGGCGGTACGGACATCATTGCCTTGATCATCAACAAGTACCGTAACATCTCTCCGGGGCGGATGATCCTGATCCTGGATGCCGTGATCATTCTTTCCTCGCTCTTTGTCCCTTCCTTCATGGCGGACGGGACACGGATGCCCTGGCCGGACAAAGTCACCACGGTGGTGTACGGTTTCATCCTGATTACGATCGTCAGCACGGTGCTGGACCTGTACCTGTCCGGCTCGCGCCAGTCGGTTCAGCTCATCATCCTCTCGCCCAAGCATGCGGAGATCGCCGACGCCATCACCCGCGACCTGCACCGGGGTGTGACCGTGCTGAGCGGCAAAGGCTGGTACACCAAGCAGGACACCGAGGTGGTCATGGTCATCACGCGCAAGGCGGATTTAAATGTTTTCCTCAAGTATATCAAGACGATAGACCCGAATGCCTTCGTCTCTGTCAGCTCCGTGACAGGTGTTTACGGAAAAGGTTTCGAAACGTTTAAGACGACTGCCAAAAAATAATATTTATATCAAAACATAAATATTTAAAATTACCCCCATTCAGACCCCCTGTCGTTTGGAGGTATTTTTTATTTTTGCGCAAAACAGTTTGGGTATGAGAAAGAAACCGTTCATCTCCCTGCACCGCTGCATTTGCGCTGTTTCGGGACTCTGTCTACTCCTGCTTCCCCTTTTTTCTATTCTGCGTGAGGGCTCCGTTCCGGACCCGGCCTGCGCGGCGGCGGCCGTACTGGCCGCCGCCGCGATCCTGCTCCTGCTCCCGATCGGGGAAGAGCAGCGTTCCCTGTCGCTGTATTTCCTGATCGCACTCAGTGCGGCCTGCCTGGGCGGATCGCTCGCCGGTCTGCCGGAGCGGGTCTGGCTGCTGGCCGTGCTCCTGCTGCATGCCGTGTATCTGCTTTGCCGGATCATCGAACGGTATAGGGAACTATGGCCGCTGTTCAAGCAGTTTTCCATCTGGTACGGGATCATGAACCACGCCCGCTTCAGCTATTCGCTGCTCCTGTATCTGCTGGTGGCCGGCATGCCGGACGGCGCCGCGCCCCGGTGGACCCGGTGGACCCTGCTCGCGCTGGCCCTGGCCCTTTTCGCCGCCCTGGCGGTCCGCGCCCGGACGGGCCGGACGCTGTTCCTGCCGGCATCGAGGGAGTCGGATATCAAGGCCATGATCAAAGGCAGCCTGCGCCCGGCGCCCGTCCAGGCGGCGCACACGACGGAGGAGGTGGCGCGGATGACGCGCCTGTATGAGCGGGCCGTCGCCCTGATGGAAAAGAAGCGTCCCTTCCTGGACGACGGTTTCGGCCTGGACGACATGGCCGTGGCGCTGTTCACCAACCGCGCCTATCTGTCCAAAAGCATCAACATCCTGTCGGGACGCAATTTCCGGCAGTTTGTCAATTACTACCGGATCCAGTACTGCGTCGAGATCCTCCGCCAGGATCCCAATCTGAAGCTGATCAACGTGGCCATGATGTCGGGTTTCCACACCACGGCCAGCTTCAACATGGCGTTCAAACTCAATCTGGGGGAGACGCCCACGCAGTTCCAGGAGCGCGTGCGCTCGTCGAAACTCAAGCCGCAGGGCTGATCGGACCCACGGCGCCTGCCCCGATCCGTTCCCGGAAATGACAAATTGTCAGAAATGTCCCGTTGGCAAAGCTTTTGATGATATCCTTCCCGGCCTGCCGGATGTGGCAGGTGACAAAAGAGAATCATTAAAAGTCAGATATTATGGGAAAAATCATCGGAATCGACCTCGGCACCACGAATTCATGCGTGTCCGTGATGGAAGGCAACCAGCCGACCGTCATCATCAACGACGAAGGCGCGCGCACCACGCCGTCCGTCGTCGCGTTTACAGACAATGGCGAGCGCAAGGTGGGCAATCCTGCCAAGCGTCAGGCCATCACCAACCCCCACAATACGATCTTCTCCATCAAGCGCTTCATGGGCGAGACCTATGACCAGGTGAACAAGGAGATCGCCCGCGTGCCGTACAAGGTGGCCCGCGGCGACAACAACACCCCGCGCGTGGACATCAACGGACGCCTCTATTCTCCGCAGGAGATCTCCGCGATCATCCTCCAGAAGATGAAGAAGACGGCCGAGGATTACCTCCGCCAGGAAGTCACCGAGGCGGTCATCACCGTCCCGGCCTACTTCTCCGACTCGCAGCGCCAGGCCACCAAGGAGGCCGGCAAGATCGCGGGCCTGGACGTCAAGCGCATCATCAACGAGCCGACCGCCGCGGCGCTGGCCTACGGCCTCGACAAGAAGAACAAGAACATGAAAGTCGCGGTGTACGACCTCGGCGGCGGCACCTTCGATATTTCCATCCTCGAGCTGGGCGACGGCGTGTTCGAGGTCGAGTCCACCAACGGCGACACCCACCTGGGCGGCGACGACTTCGACCAGGCCATCATCGAGTGGCTGGCCCGCGAGTTCGCGACCGACAACGGCGGCATCGACCTGAAGAAGGACCCGATGGCCCTCCAGCGCCTCAAGGAGGCGGCCGAGAAGGCCAAGATCGAGCTTTCCAACGCCACCAGCGCCGAGGTCAACCTGCCGTATATCACGGCGGTGGACGGCATGCCGAAGCACCTCGTCAAGACGCTCACCCGCGCCAAGTTCGAGACCCTGTGCGACGACCTCTTCCGCCGCAGCATCGAGCCGTGCCGCAAGGCCCTCGAGGACGCCCATCTGAGCGCCTCCGAGATCGACGAGGTCCTGCTCGTCGGCGGTTCCACCCGTATCCCGAAGGTCCAGCAGATGGTGAAGGATTTCTTCGGCAAGGAGCCCAACAAGAGCGTGAACCCGGACGAGGTGGTCGCCATCGGCGCCGCCATCCAGGGCGGTGTGCTCGCCGGCGACGTCAAGGACGTCCTGCTGCTCGACGTGACCCCGCTGAGCCTCGGCATCGAGACCCTCGGCGGCGTGATGACCAAGCTCATCGAGTCCAACACCACGATCCCCGTGCACAAGGAGCAGGTCTTCTCCACGGCGGCCGACAACCAGCCTTCCGTCGAGATCCGCGTCCTGCAGGGCGAGCGTCCGATGGCCAAGGACAACAAGCAGATCGGCATCTTCCACCTCGACGGCATCGCTCCGGCGCCGCGCGGCATCCCGCAGATCGAAGTTTCCTTCGACATCGACACCAACGGCATCCTGAGCGTATCCGCGAAGGACAAGTCCACCGGCAAGGAGCAGCACATCCGCATCGAGGCCTCCAGCGGCCTGTCCGACGCCGAAATCCAGCGCATGCGCGACGAGGCCAAGGCCAACGAGGCCGCCGACCGCGCCGAGAAGGAGCGCGCCGACAAGCTCAACAACGGCGACGCGATGGTCTTCCAGACCGAGCGCAACCTCAAGGAGTACGGCGACAAGATCCCGGCCGACAAGCGCTCCGCCATCGAGTCCGCCTGCGCCGACCTCAAGAAGGCCGTGGACGAGAAGAACATCGAGGCGATCGACAGCGCCAACGCCGCCCTCGAGGCTGCCTGGCACGCCGCTTCCGAAGAGATGTCCAAGGCCGCGCAGAGCGGTCCTCAGGCAGGCCCCCAGGGTCCGCAGGACGGCCCGCAGGGCGGTCCGACCGGTCCCCAGCCGGACTACGGCAACAACGGTCCCGACGAGCAGTAATGCTCCGGTCAATGAAAAAGGGCAGCCGCAGGGCTGCCCTTTTTTCGTCGGATCTCTTACCGGATGATCCGGAAATAATCCGCTTTCCGGGGCTTGACGGAGGGCGGGAAGGAGGCCGGGTAGCCGAGGGCGAGGGCGCCGATGCCGACCAGACCCTCCGGGAGGCCGAGCTCGGCCATCAGGGCCTTGCCATCCGGCGTCTCGAACATTTCCCGCTCGCGGTTGATCCAGCACGAGCCCAGGCCGACGGCGTGCGCCGCCAGCATCATGTTGCCCAGCACGAGGGAACCGTCGGGGACGGAATTGGCCCAGACGGACGGTGCGCTGCCGAAGACCAGTACGATGGTCGGGGCGCCGTAGAAGGGGTGGGGGCTGCCGAGGATCTCCCCGTTCATCGCATCGATGCGCGCGACCAGCTCCGGCCGCTGCACGGCGACGATCCACGGGTCCTGCCGGCCCATTCCGGTCGGCGCCCAGGTGCCGGCTTCGAGCACGGCCTGCAATTCTTCGTCTTTGATCTGCTCCGGCTTGTAGCGCCGGATGCTTCTGCGCTCGCGGAGCGCCTTGAGTACTTCGTTGTCCATACGGCAAAGATAGGAAAAGAATCATTATCTTTGCGATATGGAATACCGGCAACTGGGCAGGCAGGAATACGACGACCTGGCGGGGCGGATCCTCTACGAGGACAACCACCTGCTGGCGGTGTGCAAGCGTGCGGGCGAGATCACCCAGGGCGACAGGACGGGCGACGAGCCGCTGACCGAATCCTACAAGGCCTTCCTCGCGCAGCGCGACGCCAAGCCCGGCAAGGTCTTCCTCGGCCTGCCCCACCGCCTGGACCGGCCGGTGAGCGGGGTCTGCCTGCTGGCCAAGACCTCCAAGGCCCTGGAGCGGCTCGCGGCGGCCTTCCGCGACGGCGACGTCCACAAGACCTACTGGGCCCTCTGCTGCACGAAGCCCGAGCCGGCGGAGGGGCATCTGGCGGGCTGGATGACCCGCAACGAACAGCAGAACAAGTCTTACATCATCGCGCCCGGCGACGTCCCCAAACCGGCCCGCCATCCCGACGCCAAGCTCGCGAAGCTGAATTACAGATACCTCCGGAGCACCGACCGCTACCACCTCGTGGAGGTGGAGTTGCTGACCGGCCGCCACCACCAGATCCGCTGCCAGCTGTCTCATCTGGGCTGCCCCGTCAAGGGCGACCTCAAATACGGAGCGCCGCGTTCCAACCCCGACGGCGGCATCTGCCTGCACGCCCGCAACATCCGTTTCATCCACCCCGTCCGCAAGGAGGAGATGGACATCACCGCACCGGTGCCGGAAAGCTGGCGTTTCGCCGGTCAGGCCGGTGAATGACGAAAAAAAGCGCGGCCTGCAAAGGTCGCGCTTTTATGTTAAGGTGGGAAAGGGGACGAAGACTACTCCTCCTCGAGACGCAGGTGCTGGACGTAGATCGCCTTCTGCTTGGCGATGCGGCGGATCTCCGACGGCTTCTGGAAATTCTTGCGGGAGCGCATCTCGCGGACGGCTCCTGTCTTTTCGAACTTCCGCTTGAATTTCTTCAATGCACGCTCGATATTTTCACCTTCTTTGACGGGTACGATAATCATTGCTTTACCACCTCCTTTTTCTTTTGGGGATGCAAAGGTAGTAAATTATTTCAACAATCCAACAAATTCCTGCATCCCTTCCGTCGCAACCTTCTGGATATGATGCACCCGCTTGTCGAAGAGCGCCACGTCGGCGGGGTCGATGAGATAGATGGGAGCGCCCGCACGCGCGTAGCGGTACAGCCCGGCGGCGGGATAGACCTGCAGGGAAGTGCCCACGATCAGGACGATGTCGGCCTGCGAGACCAGCTCGACCGCCCGTTCGATCATGGGGACGGCTTCGCCGAAGAAGACGATGTGCGGCCGGTACTGTGCGCCGTTCGGCGCCTTGTCGCCCAGGTGCACGGCACCGTAGCCGATGTCCACGACGAGTTTCTCGGAGAAACCGTCGTAGTCGTTGCAGCTGTTTTCCGGGCGGATCTTGGTGGCTTCGCCGTGCAGGTGGACCACATGGGTGGAACCTGCGCGCTCGTGGAGATTGTCCACATTCTGCGTGATCACGTCCACGACATAATCCTTCTCCAGCTCTGCGATGAGCCGGTGCGCCGTGTTCGGCTGCACCTCCTTCAGCTTTTCGCGCTGCATGTTGTAGAAGTCGAGCACGAGCCCGGGATTGCGGGCCCAGCCCTCGGCGGAGGCGACCACCATGGGATCGTAGTTGTCCCAGAGCCCGCCGTTGTCACGGTAGGTTCCCAGGCCGCTTTCGGCGCTCACGCCGGCGCCGGTCAGTACTGCGATTCTCTTTTTCATTCGAATGACATGTTGAAGTAATACTTCCGTACCCAGTATTCAAAGAGCGGGTCCAGCAGGACCGGATTGTCGTCATCGTCGAAGGTGATGATCTCCTTCTTGCACAGGGCGTCCTTGAGCCGCCGGACATTGGCGGAGGAATTGAGGCCGTACTGCTTGATGACTTCCGCGCTGCTGAAGCGCGAGTGTCCGTCCAGGGCGGCGCGCAGCAGGCTCACCTGGAAGGTGGTGAGGTCGTTCATCATGGCGACGAAGCGCCCTTCGTGGATGGCGATCAGGCTGCCGAGCGCCTCGTTAAGCGTCTGTTCCATGATGTAGCCGCGCGTCAGGGCGTCGCAGATGGCACTGAAGTGGTTGATGTACCAGATGTTGTCCCGGAACAGGCGGCACACGCCCAGCAGCAGGTCGCGGTCGATGACCTTGCCCGTGGCCAGGAAACCCTTGACCACGTGATCGATGATCTCCTTGGTCTCGACCGGGGCGATCCGCAGGCGCTCCACCCGGCGGTAGAAATAGCGCTTGATGCCGAAGATGTCGTGCATCGCATTGACCTGCGATCCGAGGAACACATAGGCGGCGCCCCGGTCGAGCTCCGGCGGCAGGGTCCTGAAGACCTCTTCCAGGAGTTTGCAGGCGGCATCGCCGTCCTCGGTGAGCATCACGTTCTGGAATTCGTCGATCACGACGATACGGGACACGCCCGACTGCGCCCCGATCCGGTACGGCAGCAGGAAAGCGGCGCGCAGGTCCTCCATGTCCAGCTCCCAGCTGGGGGAGAGGACCTCTCCGGAGCTCTTGTAGCGGGCGCTGTCGAAGACCAGGTGGGTGCCTCCGAGCAGGTCGCGGGCCGCCGCCGCATACTCCGCCGGGCCGCTGCCCACCGTCCGCAGGACGCTGGAAGCGAGCCGCAGGGTCAGCTCGGACAGCGTCCGGACATCCAGCAGGCTCAGCTGCACGGCCACGAAGCGCTGTCCGGCAGCCTTCATGTTGTACAGGCCCTGTTGCACCAGGGACTTCCGGCCGGTCTTCGGGGGCTCGTAGATTGCGATATTCTCGCCCTGGGCGAGCAGATTCGCGAACGCGCGGACTTCGGTCGAGCGCCCGATGAACTGTTTGCCGGTCACGGGTTTGTTGTATTGGAAGATGCCGTCCATGGGGGTAACAAACTTGTTTCAGTGCAAAATTAACAAAATATTTGGCAGAAAGAAGTTTTTTGCTTAAATTCGCAGCCCAAAATGATTTGATGACCGTTAAGCTATTGATAAAGAGCTGCCTTGCGGCAGACGCTTACGGCCGAAACTTTTATAAGTTTTATTGTATGTACGCAATCGTAGACATTGCAGGCCAGCAGTTCAAAGTCGAGGCTGGCAACGAGATCTTTGTGCAGCGGCTCGCCGATGCCAAAGGTGCTGATGTGGAGTTCAAGAAGGTCCTTCTCGTCGCGGACGACGCGGCCGTGAAGGTCGGTGCTCCGTATGTCGACGGCGCCGTGGTCAAGGCCACCGTCCTCGACGATGATGTAAAGGCTGACAAAGTGCTGGTCTTCAAGAAGATCCGCCGCAAGGGCTTCCAGAAGCTCAATGGTCACCGTCAGAAACTTACCAAGATCAAGATCAACGAAATCGCTTAAGAGTTATGGCACACAAGAAAGGTCAATCGAGTTCTAAGAACGGTCGTGAGTCGCAGAGCAAGCGCCTGGGTCTCAAGAAATTCGGCGGCGAGGTCGTGAAAGCCGGCAATATTATCGTCCGCCAGCGCGGCACGGTCCACAATCCCGACCGCAACGTCGGCATGGGCAAGGACCACACGCTGTACGCCCTGATCGACGGCACCGTGAAGTTCACCCGCAAGAGAGAGGACAAATCCTACGTGTCGGTAGTCCCGTTCGAGAACTAGTCTCGGGGACGGAAGTTGAATCGAAGGACCCAGCACTCCGGGATGACGGGTGTGGGTCCTTTTATTTTAAAAAGAGAAGCATATGTTGACGCTCAAAACCCTTCGCGATGACCCGAAGGCTGTCATCGAGAAACTGAAAATCAAGAATTTCGACGCCCGGCCGATCGTAGACAAGGTGCTGGAGCTGGACGCCCTGCGCCGCAGCCTCCAGACGGAGAGCGACGCGCTGCTTGCGCAGCAGAAGCAGAAGGCTGCCGAGATCGGCGGCCTGATGAAGCAGGGATTGAAGGATGCAGCCGAGGCCGCCAAGGCCGAGGTGGCCGCGCTCAAGGCCCGCAGCGGCGAACTGCTCTCCCGCATGGACGAGGCCGCCGCCGAGCTGGAAAGCCAGCTCGTGCTGATGCCGAACACCCCGTGCAGCCTCGTCAAGCCCGGCAAGGACGCCGAAGACAACGAAATTGTCAAGACGGGCGGCCCCGAGGTGCACTTGCCCGAGGGAGCGCTTCCGCACTGGGAGCTTGCCAAGAAGTACGACATCATCGACTTCGACCTGGGCGTAAAGATCACCGGCGCCGGCTTCCCCGTCTACAAGGGCAAAGGTGCCAAGCTGCAGCGCGCCCTGATCAATTTCTTCCTGGATTGCAACACTGCGGCCGGCTACAAGGAGGTGGAGCCTCCCGTGATGGTCAACCGCGACTCCGGCTTCGGCACGGGCCAGCTCCCCGACAAGGAGGGCCAGATGTACCACGCCGAGCTGGATGATTTCTATATGGTCCCGACGGCGGAAGTGCCCGTGACCAACATTTTCCGCGACGTGATCCTCGGCGCCGATGAGATCCCGCAGCGCATGACGGCCTACACGCCGTGCTTCCGCCGCGAAGCCGGCTCCTACGGCAAGGACGTCCGCGGCCTGAACCGCCTGCACCAGTTCGACAAGGTCGAGATCGTGCGCGTGGAGAAGCCGGAGGATTCCTACCGGGCGCTGGACGAGATGGTCGCCCACGTGGAGTCGCTCGTGAACAGGCTCGGCCTCAAATACCGCATCCTGCGCCTTTGCGGCGGCGACCTGTCCTTCACCTCCGCGATCACCTACGACTTCGAGCTTTGGTCTGCGGCCCAGGGCCGCTGGCTGGAGATCTCCTCCGTCTCCAACTTCGAGACCTTCCAGGCCAACCGCCTGCACCTGCGTTACCGCGACGCCGACGGCAAGACCCAGATCGCACACACCCTCAACGGCAGCGCCCTGGCGCTCCCGCGTGTCGTGGCCGCCCTGCTCGAGGACAACCAGACCCCGGAAGGCATCGTGATCCCCGAGATCCTGCGTCCCTATACAGGCTTCGACAAAATTGACTGATAAAGAGAAAGTCATACTCGGCATCGATCCCGGAACCAACCTGCTCGGTTTCGGGGTCGTGCGTGTAGATGCCGCCGGCAAACCCCAGTTCGTGGACATGGGGGTGGTGGACTTGCGAAAGATCGATTCTCCCTACGACAAGCTCGAGCTCATCCACGAGAAGGTGGGCGCCCTGTGCGACCTCCACCGTCCCGACGACATGGCTATCGAGTCCCCCTTCTACGGCAAGAACGCCCAGGTCATCTTCAAGCTCGGCCGGGCGCAGGGCGCGGCGATGATCGCCGGCCTCGACCGGGGCGTCAAGATCTACGAGTACGCGCCCCGCAAAGCAAAGATGGCCATCTGCGGCAATGGGGCCGCATCTAAAGAGCAGGTTTGCCTCATCGTACAGCGTACACTTGGCATTAAAATTGCAAACAAATACCTCGACGCTACAGATGCACTTGCTCTCGCGATGTGTCACTTTTACCAGCTGTCGAGTCCGCTCGCAGCTACGCAGCAGACGAGCAGCTGGGAGAGATTTGTAGCTTCCAATCCGGAGCGAATAAAAAAGTGATTGTATGAAAATTGCGAGAATCCTGATGCTGGCGGTCCTGTGCCTGCTCGGCCTGAATGCCTTTGCGCAGAACAATGCCAACATCAAGGGCGTCCTGGTGGACGAGTCCACCGGAGAGCCCATTCCCTTTGCCACCGTGTCCCTGACCCGTGACGGACAGAACCGTCCGGCCAAGTACGGCTTGACCGACGACAAGGGCAATTTCACCCTCGAGTCCGTGCGGAACGGATCCTACACCATCCGGGCAGAGCTGCTGGGCTACATCGCCCACGAAGCGCCCCTCAAGATGGAGTCCAAGCTCATCGACTTGGGCAAGATCCAGATGGAGGTGGACAGGGAGCAGCTCGAAGCCGCGGAAGTCTCCGCGCTCGGCGCCCAGGTGGTTGTCAAGAAGGACACGATCGAGTACAATGCGGCGTCTTTCCTGAGCACGGACAACGACAACCTCGTCGACCTGCTCAAGAAAATGCCGGGCATCGAGGTCTCCGACAGCGGCACCATCACGGTCAACGGCCAGTCTGTCAACCGCATCACGATCCAGGGCAAGACCTTCTTCCTGGACGATCCGCAGATCGCCTCCCAGAACATCCCCGCCAAGCTCGTCAAGAAGCTCAAGGTCATCCGCAAGAAGTCCGAGCAGGCCGAGTTCACCGGCATTGACGACGGGCAGGAAGAGACGGTGATCGACCTCTCCCTGCAGGAAGGTGCCAGCATGAAGGGTCTGGTCGGCCGCGTGACGGCCGGCGCCGGTCACGACATCCCCTCCGAGAACAACCCGCTCAACGACTTCCGCTTCTCGGGCAACGCCTTCCTCGGGCGCTTCTCCGACAAGACGCAGATCAGCCTCATCCTCAACGGCAACAACGCCAACGTCCAGGGCGGCGGCGGCATCATGGGCAACATCATGGCCGGCATGCGCGGTGGCGGCGGCTTCGGCGGCGGCGGTGGCGGCATCAGCACCAACTACATGGCCGGCCTGAATATCGCCGGCGATGCCTTCGACAACCGGATGGAAGTGGGCGGCAACTACAACTACAACAACGGCAGCACCCTTTCCGAGCAGTCCTCTTCCACGCTGAGCTACCTGACCGGCTACAACCAGCTGGTCGAGAGCAGCAACACGGGCACGAGCGGCACCGACAGCCACAACTTCGGCTTCCGCCTGGAGCACAAGTTCTCCGACAACACCTCGATCCTGCTCGAGCCGAACATCCGGCTGGGCGGCGGCACCGACGCGACCAAGAGCGAGAGCAGCACCTATCGCGACAACCTCGACGGCAAGGACATCAGGGACAACCTGCTCAACCATGCCACCACGGACAATACCGGCACGAACAAGGCGGTCAGCGCCAGCACCCGCTTCCTCTTCCGCCAGCGTCTCGGCCTGCCGGGCCGCACGCTCACGGCGAACGTCAACGCCACCCTTTCCACGCAGGACCGGAACATGTTCAACAAGAACTCGACGGATTACTACACGAACGGGCAGCTCATGAACACGCGGGACGTGTACCAGAACCAGCTGACCGGCACGAAGAGCTATTCCGTCAACTCCCGGCTCACCTACACCGAGCCGCTCGGCAACTACTTCTACCTCGAAGCCGACTACTCCTTCAACTGGAGCAAGTCCATCTCCGAGCGCAACTCCTATGACCTGCTGAACGGCGGCCTGTTCGACTACGACTACTCCAACAAGACCGAGAACATCAACCGCCGGCAGGAGATCGGCGGCAACGTCCTCTACCAGGACGACAGGATGCATCTGCAGGCCGGATTCTTCGCAATGCCGAACTACACCCTCAACAACACCTTCGTGTACGACGCCGAGGGCAACATCACCGAGAAGCCCTACGACGACAACCGCTGGAACTTCTCCCCGCAGGTGATGATGATGTTCACCCTGAACGACGCGACTTCGCTGCGCTTCAACTACCGGGGCACCTCCAGCCAGCCGTCCACCAACCAGCTCATGCCGGTGCCGGACAACACCAACCCGCTGCGCGTGAGCTTCGGTAATCCGGAACTGACCCCGTATTTCACGCACAACATCAACGCCGAGCTGCGCAACAACAACCGCGTGCGCCTGTCTTCGTTCAACCTCCGCGCCAACGGCGGCTTCACCCAGAACCAGATCTCCAACGTGGTGATCACGGGCGCCAACGGCGGTCAGTACACGGTCCCGATGAACGCCCCGACCACGGGCAACGCCGGACTCAACTTCACCAACAACACCCCGTTCGGCAAGTCCGCCTTCTCCTTCAGCAACACTCTCGGCGCCAACTGGCGGCAGAGTTTCGCCTATGAAGGCGTGGGCATCGACATGAGCACCTACACCGACGGCGGTTTCTACGAGTTCATGGACTGGTTCGTGACCCAGGTCAAGGATCCGTCCTACTACAAGGCCCACATCGTGGAGAACTACACCGACAACCTCAGCGTCAACGAGCGGCTGCAGCTGTCCTACCGCGGCATCCAGCTGCAGGCCTCCGTCGGCGCCAGCACCAACATGAGCAAGAGCTGGTACCGTCAGAAGGGCGATGCGGCCGACCAGTCCACGGCCTCCGGGCGCAACACCCAGACCTGGAACAACGCCGTCACCGCCCAGCTCACCTGGAACTGGGTCCTGACGGGCATCTCCCTGACCGCGAATGCCAACTATCGCTGGTACAACGGCTACACGACCCCGATCGATCCGCAGTGCATCATCAACATGACGCTCGCCAAGTCGATCGGCCCGGTCAACCTGTCGCTGTATGTGTCCGACCTGCTCGGCCAGTCCCGCGCCCTCTCGGTCACCGACGGCAGTTCCCGCCACTCCGAGTCCG
The DNA here is from genome assembly GCA_012744435.1 of Bacteroidales bacterium. GTDB lineage: Bacteria > Bacteroidota > Bacteroidia > Bacteroidales > UBA932 > Cryptobacteroides. The sequence continues at coordinate 5,277 of JAAYCA010000056.1, read as the reverse complement.
TCAGCAAGACGCTCGGACGCTATGCGATCCTTTCCCTCGCCTACAACTTCGGCAACTTCGGCGGCCGTCGCGGCGGCGGCAACCGCGGCGGCGGTGGACGCGGCATGGGCGGCGGCCGTCCCTCAGGCATGATGATGGGCGGTGGCATGGGCGGCTTCGGCGGCGGACGCCCGTAGACGCTATCGTATGATCTGAAAGAGAGCGGCCTGTAAAGTGCAGGCCGCTTTTCTTTTTTTACTATCTTTGTAAGTTGTTTATGGTGGAGATCCTGAAAGCCCTGCTGGTCGGCCTGATCGCCGGCATTCCCGTCGGCCCCATCCTCGTGATGGTCGCGCAGCGGACCCTGTGCCATGGGCGCAGAGCCGGCGCCATGGTGGGACTCGGGGCGGCCACGGGCGATATGCTGTATGCCGCCGTGGGCTTGCTTACCCTGTCGCTGGTGGAGCGTTTCGTGGAGGACCACCGGGGACTGTTCATGCTGCTGGGCGGTGTGCTCATCGCCCTGGTCGGCATCGGGATGCTGCGGCGCGAGCTGCCCGTGGCGCTTCCGCCCGGCCGGAAGGGCCTGTCTGCCTGGACCTGCTACCTGCAGGCGCTCGGCAGCACCCTTTCCAACCCGGCCGCCCTGGCCTTGATCCTGGGTCTGCTGGGCGTCCTGGGCGTGGGGGGAGAAGGCTTTGACGCACCGGCGGTGTTGCTCGCACCGGCCGTGGGGGCCGGGGAAGCGCTGTACTGGCTTGCGGTCGTTTACCTGCTGGGCCGCTTCCTGCGCCTCGACACCCGCACGCTGGGGATCCTGAGCCGGGTCGCGGGAGCGCTGGTATGCGTATTCGCCCTCGTGTTGATGGCACGGGGCATAGTATTGACAATTAAGTAGAAACGATGGATATCAAAGGTTTTTTCAGCCACTGGGTCGTCAAGAACGTCCTGCTCGCAATCGCCTTCGTGCTGGGGATCGTGCTGCTCGCCAATGTCTTCCTGTCGCTGGTGACCCAGCACAACCGGGAGATTGCCGTGCCGGACTTCACCAACATGACCTGGAACGAAGCGCGTAAGGCCGCCTCCGACGCCGGGGTGCGCGTCATCCTCGCGGACTCGGTCTATGTCCGCAGGCTGCATCCGGGCGTGGTCTATCTCCAGACGCCCAGCGCCGGCGACCATGTCAAGCGCGGCCGCCGCGTCCGCCTGACCACCAACACGACCGTGCCCAAGGAGATCGAAATGCCCTCGCTGGTGGGCTTCTCCATGCGTCAGGCCAAGGCCGAGCTCACCCGCAAGGGACTGGTGCTCGGGCGCTTGGTCTACACCCGCGACATCGCCACCAACAATGTCCTGCGCCAGCAGCGCGGCGGCGTGGACATCAAGGCCGGCACGCCGGTCGCCAGCGGCACCACCATCAACCTCGTGGTGGGTCTGAGCCCCAACGACAACATGACCTACGTGCCGAGACTCATCGGCAAGCAATACCTGCCCGCGGTGGACCAGACGCTGGAAAGCTCGCTCAACATCGGCAGGCTCCATTTCGACGAGACGGTCAAGACCTACGCCGACTCCGTCAGCGCCTTCGTGTACCAGCAGCGCCCCTCCGCATCGGAGCAGGTGCGCATGGGTTCCGAAGTGACCATGTCGCTGACGACCGACCCTGACAAACTGCCCGCCCAGGCCGGCGCGAAGAAATAGCGATGCCGCAGGGGCCGCAGGAGATGTTCGAGCACTTCCGCCTGGAAGTGGATCCGGGGCAGGCGCCCTTGCGGATCGACAAATACATGTCCACCCACCTCGAGGACACCTCCCGCAACCGCATCCAGCAGGCCTTCAAGGAAGGCTACGTCCGGGTGGGGGAGGACACCGTCAAGGCCAACTACATCGTCCGCCCGGGCGATGTGATCCGTTTCATGATGCCCTATCGCCGCCGCGGCCTGGAGATCATCCCGCAGGACATCCCCCTGGACATCGTCCACGAAGACGAAGACGTGCTCGTGGTCAACAAGCCCGCCGGCATGGTGGTGCACCCCGGCCACGGTCATTACGAAGGCACGCTGGTCAACGCCCTCTCGCACCATCTCGGCATCAGTCAGGATTCCGACGCGCTGGACGAGCGCATGGGCATCCTGGTACACCGCATCGACAAGGACACGAGCGGACTGCTCGCCGTGGCGAAGAACGACGAGGCGCAGCTCCGGCTGGCGAAACAGTTCTTCGACCACAGCATCGAGCGCCGCTACAACGCCGTCGTGTGGGGCGACATGCCGGAAGACGAAGGCACGGTCGAAGGCTACATCGGCCGGGACCCTTCGGACCGCCTGCGCTTCAAGTCCGTCGAGGACGGGGACCACGGCAAGCGGGCCGTCACGCACTGGCGGGTGCTGGAGCGTTTCGGTTTCGTCACGCTGGTGGAATGCCGGCTCGAGACCGGGCGCACGCACCAGATCCGCGTGCATATGTCCCAGATGGGGCATCCCATCTTCAACGACGAACGCTACGGCGGCGCACAGATCCGCAAGGGGACCATCTACGCCAGGTACCGCCAGTTCATCCAGAACTGCTTCACGCTCTGCCCCCGGCAGGCGCTCCACGCCCGTACGCTGGGCTTTGCCCACCCGCGCAGCGGGGAATGGCTGCAATTCGATTCCGCCCTCCCGGAGGATATGACCGCCCTCCTGGACAAATGGCGCAAATACTGCGGTCAGATGCCTGAAGAATGAGAAAACCGCAGTTTTCCCTCTGGCTCCTCTGCGCCCTGTCGGCGCTGCTGCTGAGCCTGCCCTGGCTGGTGCCCCACACCGGGGCGCTGGCGTTGGTCGCCCTGGTTCCGCTGCTCTGTGCCGAAGCCGTCATCGAGCAGTGCCGGGTGCGTGCCTCCTGGATCTACCCGGCGGCCACGTTCGTGGCCTGGAACGCCGCCACGACGTTCTGGGTGTGCAACGCCACGGTGGGCGGCGGCATTTTCGCGGTGCTCGCGAATGCGGCCCAGATGCTGCTGGTGTGGCTGTTGTTCCGCCTGGCGCGGAAGAAGATGGGCGGGGGCGTGCTGCCGTACATCTTCCTCGCGGCGATGTGGCTGGCCTGGGAGCGGCATTACTTCGACGTGGAGATCTCCTGGCCCTGGCTGACGCTCGGCGGCGCCTTTGCGCAGAGCACCCGCACGGTCCAGTGGTATGAATACACGGGGATGCTGGGCGGCTCGCTGTGGATCTGGGTCTCGAACCTCGGCATCTTCGGGCTGTTGGTGGCCCTCTCCGACGGCTATTGGCAGCGCTGGGGGAGCCTCGCGCGGGCGTGTGCCACCCTCGGCATCACCCTGGTCATCGCAGGCCCCGTGGTGGCCTCTAAAATGATCTGGACTTCCTATGAGGAGCGTTCCGAGGGGACGGTGGACGTGCTTGTCGCCCAGCCCAACTTCGATCCCTACCAGAAATTCCAGTCCATGACGCAGGCGCAGCAGACGTCCGTCCTGCTGGACCTCTTCGGAGAGGCGCTCGCGGAGCGGACCCCGGGGCCCGTGCTGCTGCTCGCGCCCGAGACCTTCACCAGCGATATCCAGCTCAATGATCCGGACCGGTCTCCGACCCTGCAGAGCTTCCGGCGTTTCCTCGGGGAGCACCCCGGCGCGGAGATGCTCTTCGGCGCCAGCACCTACGAGTTCTTCCTGACCCATGCCGCCCCCACGATCCTCGCGCGCCCCTACGGCGAAGGCTGGGTCGTCGGGCACAACAGCGCCCTCACGGTCCGGCCCGCCGGTCCGGTGGAGCTCTACCACAAGAGCAAACTGGTCGTGGGCACGGAGCTCACGCCCTATCCCGGGATCTTCGTCCCGCTGGACAACTGGCTGTCCAAGAAGATGGGCGTAAGCGGCCTGATGGGCCGCTGCGTGGGCCAGGACGACGTGTCGCTGCTGCATTTCGGCGATCAGCGCGTACCGCTGGGCTGCGCCGTCTGCTATGAGTCCGTCTATGGAGAATACTGCGCGGAATACGTCCGGAAGGGCGCTCAGGCCCTGACCATCATCACCAACGACGCCTGGTGGGGCAATACGCCGGGCTACCGCCAGCACCTCAGCTACGCCCGCCTGCGGGCCATCGAGCTGCGGCGCGACATCGCCCGCTGCGGCAACACCGGCATCTCCTGCTTCATCGACCAGCGCGGAGAGATCCTCGACCAGTCCCAATGGTGGACGCGCCAGACCCTCTCCGGCCAGATCAACCTGAGCTCGGAGCAGACGGCGTTCGTCCGTCACGGCGACGTCGTGGGCCGCGTGTGCACGCTGCTTTTCCTGCTTCTCGCCGCCTTGCTCCTCGTCCGGCTCATCGTCCCCGGCAAGAAGCGGTAGGGGTGGTGCCGTGATGAGCAAGTAGCTGGATAGCAGTATCTTAAGAAGAACAGGGGTGCCGTTTTAAGGTACCCCTGTTCTTCTTAATTATTTAATAATTAACGTTTTGCTTATCACGCTTTCCCTATTCTTCGAAGAGGTCGTCGGGCTCGAAGAGACCGTCGCAGGACGGGTCGTAGGTGTAGCCACCGAGAGGATGGTCGAAACCTTCTTCGTCGTCGGCATAGAAGCGGATGGCGACGGAACTCATCCAGATACCGGCGTAATCGTTGTCGGCCTTGATCGCGTTCCAGTCGTCGACGATCATATGCTCGGCGGGCTTGAGCTTGTAGCCGTCGAAGTCATAGGCTTTCAGCTCGCGCATGCCCGTTTCGTAATCGAAAACCTTCCAGGACGTGGCCATCCCAAGCTCGTCGAGCTCGGGGTAAATGCGCACGAAGTGGTAGTAGCTGGTACGGGCTTCCTCTTCTTCCTCGGCATCGATGATGTCGAAGCCTCTGTCCGTATAGATGACGTCATCCGGGTTGTCGAAGCCCAACTTGAGGGCGATGGCGCGCAGCCGGGTCTCGTCGAGGCCGTCGCTATCCTGGCTGACCAGATCGTCGTTCCCGGCGATTTCCTCTTCCGGACCCGCGCTGGCGGCAGCCCCCTTGTTGCCACCCCGGCAGGCGGTGAGCGCCAGACCGGCGCAGAGCAGCGCGGCCAGGGCGTAAAAGCTGATCTTTTTCATCATAAGTCAGAATAGTTTCGGATGGTTCTCCTCCAGGCCGGTGAGCACGCGCTCCATCACGGCCTGGCGGATCAGGGCCGAACGTGAGGAGACCTTGAACCGCTTGCAGTACGTATCGATGGCTGCGAGCTCTTGCGCGTTGAACAGTACGGACTTCCGGTGGATGCGCCGGAGCGAAGCCCGCTGCTTGTCGAGATAGGCGGGATCCACGCCGGAG
>JAAYCA010000055.1 GCA_012744435.1 Bacteroidales bacterium | reverse complement strand
CGGTGATTCGTTCACCGCCGCCTTCGTGGTCGCCTACCTGCGCGGGGACTCCCTGTCCGACGCGCAGCGCCTGGCAAATGAAACAGCTGCATATGTATGCTCCTGCAAGGGAGCGATGCCTCTATAGTAATGAATACAACCTCATTTATTCTATCATCAAAATTCAACAAATGAAAAAGTTTTTATCATTTATCCTTGCGACAGCGTGTCTGCTGCTCTCCTCGATGCAGCTGAACGCTCAGACCAAGTCGGTCAGAGTGAACGTCGCGGACTCCTATGGCCCCGTGGTTGGCGCTGCGGTACAGGTCAAGGGGACCACGATCGGCGCCGCTACCGACATGGATGGTAATGCGACGGTCGCCGGCGTCACGGCACAGTCCGTCCTCGTGATTTCCTGCATTGGTTACACGAACCAGGAGGTGACCGTCGGCAACCTTTCCAACATCAGCGTCGTCCTTGTAGAAGATGCCGAGATGCTGGAAGAGACGGTCCTCGTCGGTTACGGTACCCAGAAAAAGGAGTCCCTGACCAGCGCCATCTCCTCCGTCCGCGCCGAAGAAGTCACGCAGACCAAACAGAATGACGTCGTGACCGCCCTGCAGGGCAAGGTCCCGGGCCTGCTCATCCGTCAGGCCGGCGGTACGCCCGGTTCCCTGGGCGCTGACATCAGCCTCCGTGGCTACGGCGCTCCGATGGTCGTTATCGACGGTGTGGTCCGCAGCAACGGCTACTCCAACCGCAACAAGGGTATCAGCACCGATACCGAGTTCGCCCAGCTCAACCCGGAGGACATCGAGAGCATCTCCGTGCTGAAGGACGCTTCCGCTTCCATCTACGGTCTGGGCGCCGCCAACGGCGTCATCATGGTGACCACAAAGAAGGGTACCGCCCAGAGCAAACCGTCGATCAACTATTCCAACGTCTTCTCCTTCGGTAAACCGAAGATGCCGAAAGAGGTGGGCATCGCCGACTACCTGAAGATGACGAATGAAATGTATGACGTGGCCCACCGTGCCCACCCGTACACCGACGAGCAGATCAGGGCCGCCGAGAACGGCACCCTTGAGAACTTCAGCTGGTGGGATGCGGCCCTCAAGGACCATTCCACCACGCAGACGCACAACCTGTCCGTGCGCGGCGGTACCGAGGCGATGACCTACTTCATCTCCGGCAGTTTCAACGACGACCGCTCCATCTATGATGTAAAGGACAACTACTGGTACAAGCGCTATACCCTGCGTGGCAACTTTACCTTCAAGCTTGCCGCCGACCTGACCATGGATTACCAGACTTCCTTCCGTGCCACATCGTCCGCCGACCCGGCCAATGATGACGTGTACAATGAGAAGTCCAACATGATCTTCAACTACATCGCCTATTCCGACCGTCTGACCCCGGCCACGGTGAAGGACAATCCGAACCACTACACCTACCAGGGTCTGTCCCCGACCGAGAACGTGATGGCGATGATGAACCACGACCTCAACTACACCGACAAGCGCGGCCGTGCGTTCACCAATACGGTGAACTTCAACTACAACCCTCATCAGATCAAGGGCCTCAAGCTCATGCTCCAGGGCGCGTACGACTTCAACTACGACGGGACTTACACCAAGAAGACAAGGTACCCGCTCTACGACTACGAGACCGACAAGCTCATGGGCTACGGCGGCGATGAGAATTCTTACCGTGAAAACGTCCGCGAGCGCGAGCGTCTGTATGTCCGCTTCCAGGCAAACTACAACAAGATCTGGGGCAACCACAACCTCACCGCCATGGTGGCCGCCGAGGCGACCAAGATGAACATGCGCAACCAGACCAGCAAGCGTCTGTTCGGCGACTTCTTCACCAAACCGACGGTTTCCAGCGGTCTGGAGAGTGCACAGCAGGCTTCCGGTACCCGCTCGTCCACCGCGACGGCCGGTTACCTGGCCCGCGTGAACTACGAGTACGCCAGCAAGTACCTGGTGGAGCTCATGGGCCGTTATGACGGTACCTATATCTACCAGAAGGGACACCGCTGGGGCTTCTTCCCTTCCTTCTCCCTCGGCTGGCGTATTTCCGAGGAACCGTTCATCAAGAACAACCTCCCCTGGATCGGCAATCTCAAGCTCCGCTGGTCCGATGGAAAGACCGGTCTGACCCAGGGCTCCGCCTATGCTTACCTGAGCGGTTACACCCAGGGCAGCTCCTATTCCTTCGAAGACGGTACCCTGACCCCGGGCTTCGTGAACAACGAGATCGCCAACACCATCCTCTCCTGGGCCGACGTCCGCATGATGAACGCCGGTATCGACTGGAACTTCTGGCGTGACAAGTTCAGCGGTACCTTCGATATCTTCCAGCGTCTGACCAAGGGTATCGCCGGCCGCAGTTCCGGGTCCACTCCGACCATCCTCGGTGTCACCGAGCCGCAGATCAACGTCGACTCCCGCGTGAACGCCGGTATGGAACTCAGCCTCTCGCACCGCAACCGCATCGGTGAGTTCAACTACTACGTCACCGGTACCGGAACGATCTCCCGTACGATGAACCTGCACATCGAGAGCCAGGCCACGTCCAAGTACTATTCTTCCATGAACTACTACGGCGCCGGCTTCATCGTGAACGGTTCCGCCAGCACGCAGAACCGCTGGTCCGACTACCACGGCCTGTGGAAGTATGGTCTCGAGGGCGGCCGCTACACCAGCTGGGAGGAGATTTACAACTCTCCCGTCAAGCTCGAAGCCGAGGCTGGTATGCAGAACACCGTTCTGGGCCAGTACAAGCTCCTCGACTGGAACGGCGACGGCTTCATCACCGCCCACGACGTCCAGTATGCCTGGCCGGAGGCCAACCCGTCCTTCCAGTTCGGTCTGAACATGGGCTTCAACTGGAAGAGCTTCGACTTCAACATGGTCTGGCAGGGCGCGACGATGACCTCCAAGATCATCTGGCTGCTCCACACCTTCGGATACGGTGGCTACAACAACATCTATGACATGTACCTCGACCGCTACCACGTGGCTGTCCAGGGTGCCGATCCGTATGATCCTACGACCGAGTGGGTGGCCGGTTACTGGCCTGCCCTGATGAAGTCCACCGATGCCAACAACTGGCGTCCGGGTATGTACGACGCCCCGTCTGACTTCACGCAGCTCGATGCGACGTACTTCCGCCTCAAGAGCTTCGAGATCGGTTACACCCTTCCGAAGAACATCACTTCCAAGATCGGCATGCGTTCCGCCCGCGTCTATGTCGGCGGTACCAACTGGCTGACCTTAACCGACAAGAAGATCGGCGCTTACGATCCTGAGTCCGCGGCTGCCATGCAGTCCAATACCATGCCTGTCATGCGCACCTTGACGATGGGTGTCAACATCAACTTCTAATCCAGCACAGCGATGAAAAAAATATTATACATTCTGTCAGCGTTTGTATGCCTCTCCCTGACATTCACATCCTGCGATGCGCTCTTCGACAACCTCGAAGGCGACCTGTCCAAGATGTCGGGCGAGGACATGGCTTCCTCGGAAGCCGGTATCTCGCGACTGCTCGCCCAGGTGTATTCCTACATCCCGATGAACGCCTTCGGAGTTGAGGACCAGTACACGATGAATGCGTGCGACAGCCACGGTGGCGACTACGGTTTCAACTCGAACCCTTACTACGGCATGTACGGCATCCAGACCTTCTGGAACTGGGGTGCCATCCGTACCATCAACCAGTTCATGGTGATCGCTGATGATGCAGGCAAGGCCGGCACCATCACCGAAGCCCAGGCCAAGGCGTATATCGCCGAGGCCCGTTTCGTGCGCGCCTACTGCTACTTCGTCATGGTCCGCAACCTCGGTGGCGTGCCCATCATCGAAGAGCCGCTCGATAGCTACTACAACCCTGCCGATGGCAACAAAGAGCTCTTCGCGAAGGCGGAGCGTGCTACCGAGCAGGCGACCTGGGACTGGGTCATCAACGAGTTCCAGCTGGCGTCCAACGATCTCCCGGCGAATCCCACCGGTTTCCGCGCCGGCAAGTACGCGGCCCTCGGCATGAAGGCCCGCGCCGCCCTGTACGCCGCCTCCGTGAGCAAGTACTGGGGCAACAGGGGCGCCATCGAAAGCACCTACAAGGCCGTGGCTGCCAAGAAGACCTACATGGATCCCAGCATGGCCAACAAGTACTACAAGGATTGTATCGACGCCTGCGAGGCCATCATCAACAGCGGACAGTTCTCTCTCTACGGGGCCAATCCCACCAGCATCGCGGAGGCTGTCAAGAACCTAGGTGAAATGTTCACGACCAAGCAGGACTGCGAGTTCATCTTCGGCCAGACCCTCAACGACGGCAACAACACCTCCGGTGATGCTTTCGACATGGAGAACAGCCCGGCCCAGACCGTGACCACCAACGAGATCGTCGGCAAGTATTCCGTCACGATCAATTTCGTGGACAAGTTCGATAACTATGATGCGAACCGCGGCGCCGTGGACGGCACCGTGGTGACCCGCGACGATGGCAAGGAAGACCTGTACTTCAACGCCACGCTGACCCGTTTCCCGCTGGAATACTCCGCCATCCCGTATCACGAGTATTCCACCATCGACGAGCCGTTCCTCAACAAGGACGCCCGCTTCCAGGCCTGGGTCCTCTATCCTGACTGCGAATTCCGCAACACCACGATCAAGATCCAGGGCGGTATGATCAAGACCGACGGCAGCGTGGTCCTCTGGAATGAAGGCGAGGAGGTAGTGGGCGGAACGACCTACTATTCCTTCGGCGCCCCGTCCGGCAACGTCTCCGGCTTCTTCAACTACGAGAACAAGATGTCCGGCAGCACCTACACCACTGGTTTCGGCCTGCGCAAGTTCTTGGATCCGCAGTCTTTCCAGAAGTACAACAAGAGTTTCTGGTATGACATCCGCTACGCCGAGATCCTTCTCGACTATGCCGAGGCCGTGGCCGAGAGCGGCCAGGGCAGCGCTGCCAACGCCAAGAAGTACCTCAACGACATCCGCAAGCGCGCCGCCTACACCGACGAGGTTGACCTGACCGTTGAGAACGTCCTGCACCAGCGTGAGCTCGAGCTCGCGTTCGAAGGCGACCAGCTCTACACCCTGCACCGCCGCCGTGCGTTCTACGACAAATACAGCGATCCCGAGGTCGAGGGCCAGAAGCACTGCCTTACCCCGGTGCTCGACCTGCGCAGCGGTTCCCCGAAGTACATCTTCGTCCGTTCGCTCCACTTCGCCGAGGATCCTCTCGCCGGTGGCAAGGTCTCTGACTACCACACCATCGCGAAGAGCTACTACGGCCGTATCAGCGACTACAGCGTGAACGGCTATGAACCCAACCCTGCTGACGAATAAAAATGACCGAGGTTATGAAAAAATTACTTTTTATACTCCCGCTTGCGTTGATGGTCAACTCCTGCGTCTTCTTCAAGATGGACAACTACGAGGGACCGAACGCATCCATTTCGGGTCGGCTCATCGACTCCAAGACCAAGGAGAATGTCCCGACCGAGTGCAAATACGGTAACTTCTTCGGCGGCGCCTACATGGGCTCTCCGACCGTCGGTTACTTCTCCGTGGTTGAGAAAGATCGTTCCGAAGTCTACGACATTCCCCTCGAGGGCTCGGGTACCCAGTATTGGCACATCAAATACGATGGCTCCTACAGCAATACCCAGGTCTTCTCCGGTAACTATCGTATCGCTGCCCTTTCCAACAACTTCTATCCTGTCACCAAGGACGATGTCCGGATCAATCCGGGTGAGAACACCCTCGACTGGGAGGTCACCCCGTACTGCCGCATCATCAATCCGAAGGTGGAGCTCCAGGGCGGCAAGTTCGTCGCGACCTTCGCCGTCGAGTTCGGTGACAACACCAAAGCCAATACGATCTACGACGCCAAGTTCCTTTGCTATCCTGACTGCTATGTGGGCATGTACTGCAACTACTGCGGACAGGATCCCGGAGCTTCGTCCAAGACCATCGTGGCCGACGGCGTGACGATCAACACGCTGACCATCGATCCGACGAACCAGCTGAATTACAGCGAGTTCAAGTATGCCGGCAAGGGGAAGGAGCACTTCTTCCGCATCGCGGTGTGCGCCATCGGTGTCGATGCCAATGGAAGACCGACCCACAACGGCTCCCATTTCTACAACTACAGCCCGACCGTCAAGATCGTCTACTAGGCGCGTATGAAAAGAATCCTTTCCATACTCCTGACCATTGCAGCGTGCCTGCCGCTCTTCGCCCAGCCGCGCGGGATGGGGTCTCTGCGCCCCACCCCGGACAAATGGGCGGAGCCGACAGGTCCGCACAAGGTGGTGATGGAGGTGTTCGCGGACTTTCCCGACTACACGGTCTATCGTCCTGCGGATCTGGATTCTTTCAAGGAGAAGTCGCTCCACGCGGTGGTCATGATGGGCCCCGGGTGCAATCCGGACGGCGATTCGTTCCGTCCCTTCTGGACTGAGGTCGCGTCCTACGGTTACCTGGTGGTAGCCGCAGGACGCCCCGTCCCGGAGGGTGTCATGGTCCCTATCTTCTACCTCGGTACCGAGGATATCCTGAAGGCCATGGACTGGATCTCCGCCCAGGCAGTCGATCCCGGCAGCCCGTTCTACAAGATCCTCGACGCTGACCGGCTGTCCCTCTGGGGACAGTCCTGCGGCGGCATCCAGTGCCTCCGCCAGGTGGAGGATCCGCGTGTGGACAACCTCGTCTTCTGGAACAGCGGCTCCTTGTTGATGGGCAACATCGACCGGGAGGGGCCGCACGTGTTCGCCGAAGGCGGCCGTGACATTTTCGGCACGAAGGACCTCAAGCAGCTGGTCCTGAATGCCAAGGTCGCGATCGCCTATTTCGCGGGTGACACGGGCATGGAGCGCCAGGCGGCCCAGGCTGATTTCAACGACCTGACGAAAGTCCCCGTCGTGCACGCCGTCCGGGCGATTCCGGGTGATGCGCATGCCGGCACTTTCCGTGAGAAGAACGGTGGAGCCTTTGCACCGGCCGCAGTGGCCTGGCTGGAGTATCGCTTCGGCGATGCCAAAAAAGGCAAGGCGGCATTCTCGGGCAAGAACAGCCTTGCAAACGATCCGGAGTGGATCCTGGTGCAAAGCAAGAACCTTTAATCGTATAAACTTAAAATGAAAGTAAAACACATTTTAACGGTCTGCGCCATCCTGCTTGTCGGCTCGACGGCGTTTGCGCAGAACCACGCCCGCGGCCAGCTGAAGGTCGGCGCGGCCAAGGTGGACGTTACTCCTGCGGAGGATCAGTTGGGCAGGAATTCCTACGGCATTCTTGATCACACACACTTCCGTGTCATCCTCTTCTCGAACGGCACAACCATTGCCGGTCTCGCCAATGTGGACGGAAACCAGAACCAGCGTGCAGTTGATGCCGTGAACGAGCGCATCGAGAAGGAATTCGGCATCCCTCAGGGCAATATTATCTACAACGGCACGCATTGCCACTCGACCGGTACCGTCCCGCAGGACGAATTGATCGAGCGCATGTACCAGGCCATCAAGCAGGCTTACCAGAGCATGGTTCCTGCGAAGGTGGGTGTTGGTAACGGCGTGTGCTACCTCAACGTCAAGCGCGACCTGTTCGACCCTGAGCGCGGCACGTGGTGGGAAGGCCCCGACTACGACGGCAAGTCCGACAAGACGGTGGGCGTGATCTACTTCGAGAGCCTTGACGGCAAGCCCATCGCGACCTACTACAACTACGCGATGCACGCCGTCATCACCGGCCAGCTCGACATGATCACCGGCGACTTCCCCGGCAAGTCCGAGGAGTACATCGAGAGCCGCTACGGCGACGACTTCGTGGCGATCTTCGCTTCCGGTGCCGCCGGCGACCAGAATCCGCTCTACTTCCAGCAGACCTTCGACCTGCGCGACATCCGTATCGCGGACTATGCCAAGCGCGGGGAGGACATCTCCAACAGGATGCCTCCGGGGGGCCAGGGTCTGGACCGAAACGATCCCGAGACTGCGCGCCTGATGGGTGAGCAGAAACGCATGGCCGAGAGCTATGGCCAGCTGCTGGGCGAGGAGGTGAAGTATGTCATCATGATGATGCGCCGCTTCGAGACCAACGTCACCCTGGAAGCCGCCCGTACGCACATCAGCTGCCCGGGCCGCCGCCAGACCAACGGTGGCGGTCGTGCCGGCTATGCCGGTGAGTATGTCGATGCCGATCCCATCTCGCTCGAAATCGGTCTCGTGATGCTGGATGACATCCCTGTGTGCATGGTGTCCGGCGAGGTGTACAACCAGATCGCCGTCGAGCTGAAGGAGAAGTCCCCGTACAAGTTCACGATGATGACCACCGTGACGGACGGGCACAACGGCGGCTGGGGCGGCTACATCCCGGACGACGAGTCCTATGGCGCCCAGGTGTTCGAAGTGCTCGGCTCCGGCTACAAGCAGGGTTATGCCCAGAGTGGTATCGTGAACGGTCTGCTTGACCTGATCCGCGCTGCAACGCACTGATGCTTACTGCATTACTTGTCTTGAATTTACTGTCCTCCTGTGCCCTCCCGGCACAGGAGGATGTAAATTTCCGTACGCTTGAAGAGGGCGGGGCGGGCACCTGGAAGTCAGTCATCGTCGAAGATGCTGCGTTGCCTGGCGTCCGGCTCTATACCCCGAAGGACCTCCCGGCTGCGGTCGAAAGGACTACCCTTCCGGTCGTGCTCTTCGAGGGGCGGGACAAGGACCCTTACGACAAATATCTCAACGAAATCGCATCCTACGGCTATGTCGTCGTGAATACGGCCGGGCAGGAACCGGACAAGGTCCTGAAGGCCCTGCAGACCACGCAGGGCGTGTTTCCCGACGGCCGGGGCGACCTGGTGGCGTGGGAGCGTGTCGGGGTGATCTCGACGGTGGGGGAGCGCACGGTGCTGCCGGTCCGGTCCGAGACCCTGATTTACCTGCATTCGTCCGGACCCCGGTATCCGGCTCCATACCTGTTCCTTACGGGCGGCGAGGACGGTCCCGTCCTGCAGTCCGTTTATGACACCTTCTTCACGGAGGACAAAGTCTTTGTCGCTGCCGCCACCTATCCCGCCGGGGCGGAAGGCACTTTCTCCGATCCTTACGGCGGATCCTATGCGATGCTCACCCTCCAGTGGCTCGAATGGGTCCTGAAGGACAAACCCTGGTCGCGCACGGTCTTCACCGGCGAGGAGTGCATCTGTTATTTCAAAGGCTGGGGTGTCCAACAAAGAAATGAAAATACGGTTATAGAATAAGATATATTATGAAAAGAGTACTCCTTTCAGTCCTGTCCCTGATGCTGTCCGCCGTGTGCTTCGCGCAGCGCGGTCAGCTGTATGCCGGCGCTTCCCGGGTGGACATCACGCCCGAGGAAGCGTCGCTGCCCAAGACGTCCCAGGGCATCCTGGATCACTGCCATGTCCGGGCGATCGTCTTTACGAACGGCACCACCAAGGCGGCTTTTGTCTCCTTTGACGCCGCCATGAGCAATGCCCGGCTGGTCGCCGCCGTCAACGAGCGCGCCGCCGCCGAGCTCGGCATTCCGGAAGGGAACATCATGTATAACTGGTCCCACACGCATTCCGGCGCGGCTGTCTTTGGCGACGAGCTGAACAACCGTACCTTCCAGGCGCTGAAGGAAGCCAACGAGCGCCTGCGGCCCGCCAAGGTGGGCTACGGCGACGGCGTCTGCCATCTCAACGTCAAGCGCGACCTGTTCGATCCCGAGCGCGGGACCTGGTGGGAAGGGCCCGACTACGACGGCAAGTCCGACAAGACCGTGGCCGTCATCTACTTCGAGGGCCTGGACGGCAAGCCGATCGCGACCTACTTCAACTACGCCATGCACGCGGTGATCACGGGCAATACCGACAAGGTGAGCGGCGACTTCCCGGGCGCGGCGGAGACCTACATCGAGAGCCGCTACGGAGATGATTTCGTAGCCTGCTTTGCGGCAGGCGCCGCGGGCGACCAGAACCCAATCTACTTCCAGCAGACCTTCGACCTGCGCGACATCCGCATCGCGGACTATGCCGCGCGCGGGGAGGACATTTCCAACAAGATGCCTCCGGGCGGCCAGGGCCTCGACCGCACCAAACCCGAGGTGCAGCGTCTGCTGGGCGAGCAGGAGCGTATGATCAGCAGCTACGGGCAGATCCTGGGCGAGGAGGTGAAATACGTCATCATGATGATGCGCCGCTTCGAGACCGATGTCACGATCGCCTGTCTGCACAAGACCGTGACCTGCCCGGCCCGCCGCCAGCTCAACGGCGGCGGACGTGCCGGCTATGAAGGCCAGTACGAAGATGCCGGCGAGGCCACCATCGATCTCCACCTGACCATGCTGGACGATATCCCCGTGGTTGGTACCAGCGGCGAACCTTACAACCCGATCGCGGTGGAGCTGAAAGAGAAATCCCCCTACAAGCGCACCATGCTGACCATGCTCTGCCAGGGTACGTTCACGGGTTATATCCCCGATGACGAGTCCTACGGCGCCCAGTCCTTCGAGGTGCTGGGTTCCCGCTTCAAGCAGGGCTATGCCCAAAGCGCCATCGTGAACGGTGCGCTTGACCTGATCCACGAAGCCACACACGGCAAATAATGTTGTTATGAAAAAGATCTTATTCAGCACCGCGTGCGTACTTGCATGCTGTCTCTCCCTGCAGGCGCAGCCCGGCGGGGGCCGTGGCTTTGGCATGATGGGCCGTCAGCCGGTCCGGCACAGCATCATCCTGCCCGACCTGCTCCAGGGCGAGATCGTCCTTCAGCAACAGACCGACGCCCGCATCTGGGGCAAGACCGAGCCGGGCATGGAGGTCACGGTCCACACCCCCTGGAACGACTGCAATTACCGCGCGAAAGCCGGTGCCGACAGCCTCTGGAGCGTGAAGGTGGCCACTCCGAGCGCCAGCTACACGCCGTATGACATCACGGTCAGCAACGCCAAGGAGACCCTCGTCCTGTACGATGTGCTCATCGGCGACGTGTGGTTCTGCGGCGGACAGAGCAACATGCAGATGCCTGTCAAGGGCATGTTCAACTGCTCTGTGGACGGCGCGGCCGAGGCAATCATGCACTCCGCCCGCAACAAGGGCCTGCGCTACGTGACCGTGGCGCAGCACCAGGCGACGGAGTCCGATCCCGGCTACTTCACCGAAGGCCGCTGGACCCACAGCGGACCGGCCACGGCCGGCGACTTCAGCGCGACCGGATTCTTCTTCGGCCAGGCTCTCCGGGAAACGCTCGACTATCCCATCGGCCTGATCAGCTGCAACTGGAGCGGCTCCTTCGTGGAGGATTGGGTGAACAGGGAATTCATCGAGAAGTATCCCAATCAGGAAGTCTTCGGCGTGGAGTTTTCCAAAGCTTTCACCAAGATGTACTACGGCATGCTGGAGCCTGCCAGCAAATACACCGTCAAGGGCATGATCTGGTACCAGGGCGAGTCCAACGTGGGCAGTCCCGACTATACCGAGCGCCTGGTGGCCGCCGTGGACCTGTGGAAGAGCAAGTTCGAACTCAGCACGCTTCCGTTCTACATCGTCGAGATCGCTCCGTACAATTACAACAAGGGCTTCGAGATGCTTTCCGCCGACCTGCGCGGCCAGCAGCTCAAGGCTGCCCAGCAACTGCCCGAGTCCGGTCTCGTGTGCACGAATGACCTGGTGTACGACTATGAGGGCGACCAGATCCATCCGGCCCAGAAGAAGGCCGTGGGCGAGCGCCTTGCGATGCTCGCGCTGAGCAAGACCTACCGCATGGGCAATCCCTGCGAGGGCCCGCTCTTCCGGGAGATGATCATCGACGGCGGCGCTGCGTCCATCCTCTTCGACAACGCCGCCAACGGCTTCGTCAACAACAATAATATCCAGGGCTTCGAGATCGCCGGCGAAGACGGCGTCTTCTATCCCGCCAAGGCCACCGTGGGCTTTGCCCCGCGCCGGCCCGCTCCTGCGCCTGCCGCAGCTCCCGCTCCCGGCGAGGGACAGCGTCCGCGCAGCAATGGCGGCGGCATGTTCGGCGGAGGCTATGCGATCCGCCTGACCTCCGACAAAGTGCCCGACCCCGTGGCCGTGCGCTACGGCTACGGGCCGTTCAAGCCGGGCAACCTCCACAACACGGAGGGTCTGCCCGCCTATCCTTTCCGTACGGACTCTTGGCCGCTTAAATAGCGGATTCTATAGGGTAATTTGGTTTTTGACTCGGGCCGGCACCTTGTGAAAGATGCCGGCTCATTTTTTGTTGTCAGCAGTTTTGCTTAAATTTGCCCCGTTATGAAAAAAGCGATTCTCGTTCTGTTGGCTTTGCTGCCGGCGCTGTCCGCCGCGGCGCAGGCCCCGTTCGCCAAATATCTCGACCAGGCCGAAGGGGCCCCGTTCATCGTCATCGACAAACAGGCGCTCACGCTCACGCTGGCGGACGCCACCGGACAGCCTGTCAAGGAATACGGTGTCTCCTGCGCCGTCAACTACGGCCCCAAGAAAGTCCGCGGCGACCACAAGACCCCGGAAGGGACTTTCAAGATCAATGAACTGCTGAACGCCAAGGGCCTTTCGCACGATTTCAAGGATGGCAAGGGTCCTGTCAAGGACGCTTACGGCCCCTGGTTCCTGCGCCTGGACGTCCCGGGCTTCTGGGACATCGGCATCCACGGCACGCCCTTCCCGGAGAGCATCGGGACCCGCGCCACGGAAGGCTGCATCCGCCTTCGCAACGAGGACATCCTCGACCTGAAATCCCGCATCAAGCTGGGCACCGTGGTCATCATCCTGCCGGATCCGGCGTAGGTGTTTTTGCAAGTTTAAATAAATCACGATATTACGGTTTTACTTCGGGGAGTATTCCCTCAAGTGAAGCCGTATCTGATTGAATGGAGGATACTTGCAAAAACGGGACAAATAAGCGATTAACAAATGACGACTTGATTCGTCTTATTGTCGGAGAGAGTTTAAAAAATGAAGAAGTTCTTATTGATTCTAACCTTGCTGGCCCCCCTGGCCGCCATCGCGTCAGAGCCCGCGAAGAATGTATCCCGTTCGGAGATCGCATCCATCATCAACGAATTCCGTCACTGCGACGGCGTTGAAGTCGTCCGCTTGGGCCGCCTTGCGACCGGAGCCCTGAAGGGGGTGATCCGCACGGCCGGCGTCACCGATCCCGACACACGCAAGGCGCTGGAGATGATCCGGGGGCTCAGGGGCCTGACTGTCCTGGAATACGAAGATGCCCCGTCGGACATCCGCTACCGGCTGGACCGGCGGATCGAGCGTGCGCTGCAAAAGAGTGAGTTGCTGATGGAGGCGAAGGAGGACGACTCCCTGATGCGGATGTTCGGCACCGTGGACGACACTTCCGGCATGGTCCGGGATTTCGTCATTCATGTCCCCGACAGCGGCACGCTGGTCTGCCTGTTCGGCTCGATGTCGCTGGAAGTCCTCAGAGAAGCGATGGCCGATGACTAGCGCGCGTTTCCAGTCGGAGTATGTCGGCCTTGCCGAGACGTTCTACCAGGTGGCATGGTACATCCTGGAAGACAGCGCCGAGGCCGAGGACGCCGTGCAGGAGCTGTATCTCAAACTATGGGACCGCCGGGATGTCCTGGACGGTATCCGCAGCCCCAAGGGCTACGGGATCACGCTCCTTCGCAATCTCTGCCTGGACCGCATCCGCCGCAAAGGGAAAATCCGTACGACCGGGGCCCTGCCTGAGCCGGAACTGCCCGGCAACCAGGACGAAGCGATTGACGGAAAGGAACGGCTCGCCAAGGTACTCGCCGCCATCAAATCCCTGCCCGAGCGGCAGCGGCAAGTCCTCACCCTCCGGACCCTCGACGAGCTATCCTATGAGGAAATCTCGCAGCGGACCGGCATCAATTACCTGACCCTCCGCGTGTTGCTCTCGCAGGCGCGCACCCAGTTAAAGAAAGTGTTACGATGAAGACCCTCGAAGAAATAGAAAAGCTCAGTATCGAAGAGCTGGAGCAGGCGGCTGCAGCTTCGCCCGCCCCTGTCCCGGCTGGCCTCAAAAACGGCATCCGGCAGGCCCTGGCGGCCCATGAGCTCGCGAATGCGACTCCCCGGACTCGTCCGGCCCGCTGGGTCCCCCTCGCCGCGCTTGCCGTGGCGGCGGCCGCCGCTGCGGTGGTGGTCCTGCCGCAGCGCGGCCCGAAGGACACCTTCGACGATCCCCGTCTTGCCTATGCCGAGATGGAGAAGGCCTTCCAGCTCATCTCGGACAAAATGTCCGTCGGCGCGGACCTCGCCCGCGAAGCCCGCACCGTCAGTGAAAATACGCTCAACATCCTTGATAATATCCAATCCAAATGAAACGTATCATCGTCATCCTGGCAGCCCTGCTGCTCGGCATAAACTCCTTTGCCCAGAATGGCAAAAGCATCTACCAGAAATATTCCGATGCCGAGGGCGTCACGGCCGTGTACATCTCTCCGGCCATGTTCCGGCTCATCGGCTCCATTCCCGACCTTGAGCTTGGCGACGAGTCGGTCAACATTGCCCCATTGATCCAGGCCCTGTCCGGCTTCTATATCATCGACAGCGAGAATCCCGACATCAACGGCCGGCTCCGCTCCGAAGTGGAGCGCTTCATCAACAACGGAAAGTACGAAATGCTGATGGAGGTCAAGGAGTCCGGCGAGACCGTCCGCATGTACACGATGGGCAACGAGAAGACCGTGGAAGGCTTCGTGATGCTCGCCGCCGAAGCCGATGAAGTCACATTCATCTGTCTGGACGGCCAGATGCCCCGCAAGGACTTCGAGGCCCTCATCGCCAAGGCCGCGAGTTCGCAGTAAAATCGGTTTTTTTGTTAAATTTGTGGTCATGAAGAGATTCCTGACCACTGTATTTTTGACGTTGTCTGCCTGCCTTGCAGCCCAGGCGCAGGAGATCCGGGACATCGACGAAACCGTCGTGCTGCAGGCCGACGGCAGCGCCCGGATCACCCAGGTATGGGATGTCAACGTCGTTTCCGGCACGGAGTTCTACCTCCCGTTCGACCATCTCGGTCCGCTCGATATCCGGGACCTCGCCGTCAGCGAGGGCGACCTTCAGTTTGTCTCCGAAGGGGACGACTGGGATACGGACCGCACGCTGGAGCAGAAACGCGGCCGCTGCGGCATCGTGCGCAAGAGCCATGGCGTGGAGCTCTGCTGGGGTCAGGGCAGCTATGGCGACCATGTCTGGACGGTCAGCTACACCGTCGACGGCCTGGTCATGAAGATGGGCGAATACAACGGCCTCTATTTCTCCTTCGTCAATCCCGGACTCTCCGCTCCCCCGCAGCACGTCAAGGTCACGCTGGTCAACGGGACCGGCGGGCCGGAGTGGACGGACGAGAACGTCAAGGTCTGGGGTTTCCGCAGCCAGAGCGAGATCTTCGTGGAGGACGGTACCGTCCGCGCCGAATCCATCGCCCCCTTTGACGGCAACAGTGCCATGACGGTGCTGGTCCGCTTCGATCCGGACCTGTTTGCCCCGGCCGTGGACTATGGGAAGGACTTCGAGAAAATTCACGACATGGCCTTGCGGGGGAGCGACTACAAAGATAAAGTGACCTTCATGGATATCCTTGCCTGGATCCTTGTCGTCTTGGGTGTCCTGTTGTTCACCCCTGTCGGCTGGGTCGTGCTTGTGATTGCCATCGTAATCTATTATCTCGTCACCACCTATGTGCTCGACTGGAAATTTCAAAAAGGCATTTTCGGCTCGCACAAGATCAAGGGCTGGTACCGCGACGTCCCGCTGGAGGGCAATATCCCCGCCAGCTATTATGTCCTGTCCCGTGGCGGCCGCGTGAACGGGCTGGGGAAAGACTCCTCCAAAAACCTGATCGGCGCCTATTTTCTGAAATGGGTGCTGGACGGCGTGGTGGAGGTGCTCCCCGATCCGAACAAAAAGATCCGCGTGAACCTGTCCTTCGTGAAAAAGGGTAATTTCCCGGAATCGGTAGAGAGGGATCTCTACGTGATGGTCCGCGAGGCCAGCGGCGCCAACCTCATCCTGGAGGCGGGAGAGCTGGAGAAATGGTCCAAGAAGTCCTTTTCACGCATCTCCGACGTGCCTCACCGCGAGCAGACGCGCGGGCTCAAATGGTTCCAGGACAGACATTACGTCTCCAAGCGCGACGACCTTTTCACGAAAGAAGGACAGGAGCAGGCGCGGCACGTGATCGAGTTCAAGAACTTTCTCAATGATTTTACCCTCAGCAAGGAGCGCGGCGCGATCGAGGTGACGCTCTGGCGGGATTATCTCGTCTTCGCCGCCCTGTTCGGCATCGCCGACAAGGTAGCCAGGCAGTTCGAGAAACTCTATCCGGCCGAATTCACGCAGTTCCTCCAGGGTGCCGGTTTCAGCAACACGGTCAGTCTGTTCGACACCTTGCACGTGTCCAACAGCATCTCCGCCTCTGCGATGCGTCAGGCTATGACCGAGCTGGCTGCCCACAAGGTCAGCAGCAGTGGCGGCCACGGCAGTTCCGGCAGTTCCGGCAGTTTCCGCAGTTTCGGCGGGGGCGGGCACTTCTCCTCCGGCGGGGGCGGCCATTCCTTCGGCGGCAGCCGGGGTGGCGGGAGCCGGTAAATGATTATCTTTGCGTTATGATGAAACGTTTTTTGCTCCTTGCCGCCCTGCTCCTGTGTGCCGGCGCGCAAGCGTATGACGGCCCGCAGTGGGCCGTGGTCAACAGCTCATCCTGCTTCCTGCGGCTCAAGCCGGACTATGAGTCGGGCTGCGAGACGCAGTGCCTGATGGGTACGGTGCTGCGCGTCAAGGACGCCGAACGCTACTGGCGCCAGGTGGACGCACCGGACTACAAGGACGTCTGGACCACGGAGATGAACGTCGCCTTCATGGACGAAGCGGGCAAGGACGCCTGGATCGCCGCGCCGAAGTATATCTGCACGGCAGAGTATTCGCACCTTTTCGCCGAGCCGTCCGCGACCGCGCAGCGGCTGTGCGATTTCACGATGGCCGACCTGGTCCGCAAGGGCTCCGGGAGCCGTCGCGGCTGGGTGGAGGTGTTCCTGCCGGATGGCCGCCGGGCCTGGGCGCGCGCCTATGACGTGATGGATTTCGAAGAATGGACCCGCACCCGCGAGGCCTCGGAGGAGGTGCTCCTGCAGACTGCGCTGAAGCGCCTCGGCACCCCTTATATGTGGGGCGGAGCGAGCATCAAGCACTTCGACTGCAGCGGCTTCACGCAGTTCGTGTACCGCCAGGCGGGGATCGTGCTGCCGCGCAATGCCCGGGAGCAGATCTATACAGGTGCCGGGGTGCCTTACGATTTCGCACAGATGCGTCCCGGCGACCTGCTTTTCTATGGCACCCTCAACCCGGACGGAAAACCCAGGGTGGTCTCCCACGTGGCGATGTACTACGGGGACAAAAAGATCATCCACTCCTCGATGGTGGTCCGGATCAGTTCGCTGACCCCCGACGGGGAAGATTTCTACGACCGCGAGCCCATTGCCGTGCGCCGCATCCTGGGCCACGTGGACGACGGCTCCGGAGTGCGCAGCGTGGGCGTCCGGCCGTGGTTTTACTGAGAATGATGCCTGCCTGTCAGGTTTCAGGGAACCTCGGATCCAGGTCCGTCGCGAAAGTCTGACAGGAGGAGTTGTTCTCCTGCAACAGCTCGATGAACTTTTGGGCGGCTTTCTTGAGGTAGGCCCCTTTCAAATAGTGGTAACAGCCGTCCATGCGAGCGTCGGGATGGTCGATGGGGACGGCCTCGAAACCTTGCACATAATGGATAGCCTCCTCGGAGAGAGCCGTGACCAGCGGGCTGCTTCCTACCAGGTCGAGCAAAGAACGGATACTGTTGATTTCCAGACGGATGTCCAGATTTACATTATTGGCGAAGAGGATGGATTCCAGGGTGTCGCGGGCCTGAAGGCCCTTGGCCGGCAGGGCAAGCGGATAGTTGGCGAGATCTTGCACGGAGACCTGTGAAGCGTGTCCCGGGAGTTCCCCGGCACGCCCTACCAGACACAGTCTGCTATGGAAGAGCAGCTTTGATTCTATGCGCTCATCCTCTATCAGGGACTTGTATGTGAGTGCCAGGTCCAGTTCCCGGTTCAGGATTCTCTGGCGCAAATCTTCTTTGGACGTGTTCACGAGGTTCAGGCGGATGTGGGGGTATTGCCTGTAAAAAGCTTGGACCGTCTGCATCATCAGGGGACCGAAAGAGAAAGTGGCGCCGATGCTCAGGGTGCCGATCTGAAGATTCTTCACGTCCCGGATCCGGTCCGCTCCGGCCCTGGCCTCTTCCAGGACCTGGACGGCGCAGGGATAGAACTGCTCGCCATAGTCACTCAAGGCAACGTGGCGGGTATCGCGTATGAGCAACTCCACCCCAAGCTCTTCCTCCAGTTTCCTGATTTGCTGGGAGAGGGTGCTTTGGGTGATGAAAAGGGACTTGGAGGCGAGGGAGAAGCTCCTGAGCCTGCCGACTTCCACAAAGTACTTCAGTTGACGCAACTCCATAATGTGCAGTTTTTTCAAATATAGCCAGATTTATCGGTTTTATCTAATAATCATATTAAAACAAACCATAATCAATAATAAAAAAGGAAAGACTTTCTTATTACTTTTGCTCGTGTTATGCTGGACTTGTTTACACAAAAAGATTCTGCCGGGGCCATATTCATCCTTGCCATTGTCATTGCCGCAGGCCTGTACCTGGGCAAATTCAAAGTCAAGGGTGTCTCCCTCGGGACCACCTGGATCCTGTTCATGGGCATCCTGCTGGGGCACTTCGGACTCCGGATCAATCCCGTGATCCTGTCATTCATCGAGGATTTCGGACTCATCCTGTTCGTATTCGCCATGGGCTTGCAGGTGGGTCCGGGTTTCTTCCATTCTTTCCGGAAGGACGGACTGCCGATGAACCTGCTCTCGCTGTTGCTGGTGCTGCTCGCCGTGCTTACAACCTATATCATCCACGTTGTGAGCGGAGAGAATCTGGGTATCATGACCGGTATCATGTCGGGTGCCGTCACCAATACTCCCGGTCTTGGCGCAGCGCAGCAGGCGCTTTCGGATGCCGCGGCAGCATCGGACGAAATGATGGCTGCGGCCACCGATATCACATCGGCTTATGCCGTGTGCTATCCGCTGGGTGTGCTGGGTGCCATCGCGGTTTTGTTGCTTACCAAGGCACTTTTCCGGGTGAACATAGATAAGGAGAAGGAGCGGGCCTCGAAGGAAGGGGAGGATGAGGGCAGCGCATATCGCCTGGCCTGCCGGGTGGAGAATCCGGCCCTGTTCGGGAAAACGATCCATGACATCGTGGGCGACGAGACCCCGGACCATATGGTGATCGCCCGGATGAAACGTGGCGACAGCGTCTTTTTCCCGGACCTGGACCTGCCGCTGCAGGAAGGGGACAAGCTCCTCATTGTCACGGACATCCAACACAAAGACAAAGTGCGTGTCAGCTTCGGCTCTGCGTTTCCGGTAGATATGAAGGAGTGGCGGCAAGACGGCACCAAACTGGTGTCCGGGCGACTCTCCATCACCAAGTCCTCCATCACCGGGACGAGCCTCCGCAAACTGGATGTCCGCCGCAAGTACGGGGTTACCGTGACGCGTATTCTCCGTGCCGGTGTGGACCTCCAGGCTGATGCCGATCTGATTCTCCAAGTGGGCGACAGCATGAAGGTGGTGGGTTCCAAGGAAGGGATAGAGCGCCTTGCCCGCCTCGTCGGCAACGAGCCGGAGACGTTGCACAAGCCCAATCTGGTGCCCATTTTCGCCGGCATTGCCCTGGGTATCGTGCTGGGGCTGCTTCCCATCCGCTTCCCGGGCATGCCCCAGCCGCTGAGGCTGGGCCTGGCGGGCGGCCCGCTCGTGGTGGCCATCCTCCTGGGACACTTCGGCCCCAAGCTCAGGATCACCACGTACACGGCACTCAGCGCCAACCTGATGATACGTGAGATCGGTATCTCTCTCTTTATGGCGGCCGTGGGCCTGGGCGCCGGAAAGACCTTCGTGGCGTCTCTTGTAAACGGAGGCTATATGTGGGTGCTGTACGGCGCGCTCATCACCCTGATCCCGATGACCGTGACCGCCCTTGTGGCCCGCTGGTTCATGAAAATGGATTTCTTCAAGATCTGCGGTCTCCTTGCCGGCGGGACCACGGACCCCGCTCTTCTCTTCTTTGCCGAACAGATGTACGGCAGCGGACGGATTGCCGTCAATTATGCAACGGTTTACCCCCTGACGATGTTCCTGAGGGTGGTGGCCGCTCAGATTATGATTATGACTATGCTCTGACAACATGAAAAACATCCCGCTTCTTGCCGTCCTGGCACTTGTGGCAGCAGTATCTTGCAATACTACCGCCAGATCTCCCTATACCCGCGGCGTGGCCGATTATGCCGTCGTGACCATCAAGGCGCCCGACCTCGGCGACATCTCCGACAACGGAAAGGAAGTGCTCAACCTCTACCGTTTCGCTGCAGACGAAGTGGACGCCATCTACTGGAAACAGTACTTTGGGGACAGACAGGCCCTGTTGGACAGCCTCACCGACCCTGTCCAGAAGACCCTCGCCGAGATCAACTACGGTCCATGGGACCGTTTCACGGGCAAGTCGTTCGTGGACGGCTACGCCGACTGTCTTCCCGGAGCCGGATTCTATCCTGCAGATATGACAAAAGACGAATTCGCCGCCTGGGACAATCCCGACAAGACCAGCCCCTATACGCTGGTCCGCCGCGCAGCAGACGGTTCCCTGGAGACCGTCTGGTATCACGACGCCTACAAGGAACACATCGACAGGATCGTGAACTACCTCCGGGCGGCCGCCGACATCACCGTCAAACCCAGTGTGAGAACCTATCTCCTGAGCAAGGCCGATGCCCTCCGGAGTGACCGTTACTATGACAGCTGCCTGGCATGGCTGGATATGGACGACAGCAAGATGGACCTGGTGATCGGTCCCAACGAGGCTGCGGACGACCGCCTGCTGGGTATCAAACGCTCCTACGAGGCCTTTGTCCTGCTGAAGAACGAGGCCCGCACAAAGGAGCTGATGCAGTATGTCTCCCGGATGGAGGAGTTTCAGCAGAGCCTTCCCGGCGACCCGGCCTACAAGACCTTCCAGCCCGGCACCGGCTCCAATATCTTCTCCTGCGATGCCCTCTACTATGCCGGGAAGGCCAATGCCGGCGTCAAGGTCATTGCCTTGAACCTGCCGTTCGACGCGGACGTGCAGCGTGACCGGGGGACCCGCACCATTTTGCTCGAAAACGTCATAAAGGCCAAATACAACCATATCGTGAACCCCGCCGGAGCGGTCCTGCTTGCACCCGGATTTGCCGAGCACCTGTCTTCCGACGCTTATTTCTGGAATATCGTCTTCCGCGAAGTGGCGCATGGGCTGGGTGTCAAGGAAACCGTGAACGGTAAAGGCAGCGTGGAAGAGGCGCTTGAGGACATGGCCCCCGTCTTTGAAGAAATAAAGGCCAATGCCGCCGGCGTGCTCATGGTGTGCAAACTGCAGAGCCGTTATGACATTCACCATATCTTCACCAAAGACGATGCGCTGACAACCTTCTTTGCTTCCTTGCTGCGTTCCGTGCGCTTTGGCGAGGGCTCCGCGCTGGGACGCGCCAACATCATTATCTACAACTACCTTAAGGAAGCTGACGCCTTCCGGCGCAAGGCATCGAATCAGTATTCGCTGGATCTTGCCAGAATGGAGGCGGCCCTGTCGGACCTCACCGCCCTCGTCCTGAAAACCCAGGCCACGGGCGACCATGCGTTCGCCACCGGCTTCGAGGCCCGCTATTCAAAACGCAGCGCGGATCTCGATGCCGACAGGATGTACCTCGGGCTGGAGAAGATACCCGTCGACATCCGCTTTCAATTCAAGAGATAGTGTGTCGCCGGGCAGATTCCCGAGGAGAGGATATCCGCCGAAAGAGTCATCAGCACCAATTCTTTGGTGGACACGGTCTCATCCATCATATCATCCGTGATCATGCTGGACCGCGGACTCTGTGCAAAGGAGATATCGTATTCCTTCAGGGGATTCCTGAAATTTGCGGGTCGGAAGATTGGCGGAACCCTTATAAGATGGGCCACGGGGCCCGTGTGTTGGGCATTGAACTCATTCAACCCGATTCCTGTCGCCAGGGGCAACTCGCGCGACGTAATGAGTACCTTCAGCCTGAGCGTGGATGCATTGAAGGACGGAGACAACATCCTGATATTCCTACTCTGACAAAGAGAATCATCTGTTCAAGATCGGAGAACCGGTCCTGTATGATCCGTCCCTTTCTCCAAGAGACAGCAAAAAGCAGATTGCAGCCGCTTTGTACGAAAGGATGCAGGAGTTGTCCGCAGAGGGTTGATGGACCGGGCCGGAATTAAAATAAAAATGTTATCTTTGCAGCGATAAAATAAGAACGATATGAATCTCCGTGACATCAAGAAAGACATCGAGTATGTATTGAGTGCGTTCGTGGAGGATTGCTCCGTGGTCGCCTGCGTCAACCCCAAGGTCACCGACGGCAGCGTCAGCGAACTGATGGAAGAAGCCATCGAGCTGTACAACGAGCTCCGCGACAAGGTGAACGCCAAGGCGGAGGGTTCCAAGAAGGCCTACTACAACGAACTGCGCAAGGAAGTCCTCGCCAAGACGGATGCCCTTTACGAGAAGCTCAGCGCTGCCGTGAAGGAAGCGGTCAAATGAAGAAGACCCCCTTGCTGCTGATATCAGTCGCGCTTCTGCTTACAGCTTGGAGCGCGACTGCTGGTATTCCCCGGACGGAAGCGCAGAAGAGTATCGAGCACATCCGCGGTCAAGAGCCGCTGCGCAGCGCCCTCGTAGGTGTGCTGGCGGTCCGCGCGGACGGCGACACGGTCGCGGCCCTCAATTTCCGTGAGAAGTTCGTCCCCGCCTCCAACATGAAACTTCTCACCACGGGCCTTGCGCTGCACCGGCTCGGGGCGGACTTCCGCTTCGAGACGAAGCTCGCCTATTCGGGAGAGATCGTGGAGGGGCGCCTGCAGGGCGACCTGTATATCGTCGGCGGGGGAGACCCCACGACGGGAGCGCGCACCGATTGCGCGGAAGCGCTGTCCAAGACCTTCGGGACATGGGCGCAGCTGCTGGCCGACGCCGGCATCACGGCCATCGACGGCCGCGTGCTGGGCGATCCCCGCATCTTCGGCGACATGACGCCGCAGAGCCTCGGCTGGACCTTCGACGACCTCGGCTGCAACTACGGCGCCGGCCCCACCGGGCTCAACTTTTTCGAGAACGCCCAGAATTTCTACATCACCCCCGGCAGCGCCGGGGCGCCGGTCAATTACCGCGTGCAGTATCCCGATACCCCGTGGATGCGCTACGCCAACCATACGGTGACGGGTTCCGCCCGCTCTTCCAATACCCTCTACTATATCAACAGCACCCTTGCCCCCCTGGGCGAACTGGCGGGTTCTTTCCCCATCGACCGCCGGGGCTATACCCTGGAGTGCTCCAATGCCTATGGAGCGCACACTTGCGCCTACTATTTCCATAATTACCTCTCACAGGAGGCTGGCGTGGAGGTGACGGGCGGCTGGGGAGACATCACCCCCCGGGGCGAGGTCCGCACGGACCTGTCGTCCGGCGCGGTGGGTGCAGCCGCTGCCGCTCCTGAGGCGTTGACGCAGCTGGGAAGCAGCTTTTCCGCCCCCCTCTCCGAGATTGTACGCGACACCAACGGCGACAGCGACAATTTCTATGCGGAGACCCTTCTGAAGATGATTTCCCTTCGCTCCGGCCTCACTGCCGGTGCGGATGACTGCCAGGATGCGGCGGAGGCGGGGCTGCGCGCCCTGGGGTTGCGCACCGACAACGCCTGCCAGCAGTTCGACGGCAGCGGCCTCTCTCGCAAGAACTATGTAAGCCCTGACTTCTTTGTCCGCTTCCTGCGGAAAATGACCACCCTTCCCGTGTGGGATGCCTTTTTTGCATCGCTTCCCACGCCCGGCGCGAAGGGCACGCTGGAGGACCGCTTCCCCAAAGCCGCGCAGGACTTCAGGGACCGCATCCACATGAAGACCGGTTCGATGAATGGCGTGCGTTGCTTCAGCGGCTACATCCTGGCCGCCGACGGGGACCCCGGGCATACCATCGTGTTTTCCCTGCTCGTGAACAATTGCCCGGCGTCCTCCTACCTGATGGTCCCTCCCATGGATGCCATTATCGAGGCCCTCGCGGCGGAGAATGGGAATCTCTAAATTTTTCGTAAATTTGCCAGATATGCGTAAATATCTGTTATTGGTGCTTCTGCCCGTCCTGCTCTGCTCGTGCAACGCGATCTCTTCGCTGGTGCACGACGACCAGGTGGTGGCGCGGGTCGGCAAGAACAGGCTGTACAAGTCGGAGGTGGAGCGTTTCATCCCCAACATGATTCCGGCTGAGGACAGTACGCGCCTGGCGGACCAGTACATCAACACCTGGGCGATGGACCTGCTGTACCTGGATGTGGCGGAGACACAGCTTTCCAAGACGGAGCTCGATGTGACCGCCGATCTCGAGAACTTCCGTCGCTCGCTGCTGAAATACCGCTACGAGCAGCGCTATATCAACGACCGCCTGGATACGGTGATCACCGAGGATCAGATCCGCCAGTACTATCTGGCGCACGCGGACGATTTCGAGCTGAAGAGGCCCGTCCTCAAGGTCCGTTTCGTGGACGTGATGAAAGATTCGCCCAACATCGACGCCATCCTCACGATGATGAGTTCGACGGAGTACAACGACATCCAACGGGCGGACACGCTCGCCAAGTCCACGGCGCTTCGCTATTTCGACAGCTCGGACACCTGGATGGATGCCGGCGAGCTTTCGAAATCCTTCGGCCTGGACTACGAGACCATGCTCTCCTACCTCAAAGGCGACATGATACGCTATGAGCCGGAAGACCGCACCGACCTGATGGCTGCGCATGTGGTCGAGATCCAGCGCAAAGGCACCGCTCCGCTGGAATTCGTATCCGCCCGCATCCGGGATATCCTGATGAGTGCAAGAAAACACGACCTGATGAACAGTTTGGAACGGGACTTGCTTGAAAACGCGCTCGAGAGTAAGAACTTTGTAATCTACGAGAATGAATAATCCGTTGAAGAAAGCGGCCGCTGCAGCCCTGATGATTTGCCTGGGCTTTGCCGCATCGGCACAGAAATACCAGGGAGTCGTGGACAAGACCGTCGCCGTCGTGGGCGGCGAGATGATCAGCCTGTCCGAGATCGAGGCGCAGGTGCAGGCGATGCGTGCCCAGGGCATGGCATCCGACCGGAACATGCGCTGCGAGGTGCTTGAGAGCATGATGGAGAGCAAGATCTTCCTTTCGCAGGCGCGCGTGGATTCCCTCGTGGTCAACCAGGACAACGTGAACGCCCAGCTGGAACAGTACGCCGCCCAGATGCTGACCGCTCTCGGCGGCGAGGACGAACTGGCCGATTATTTCGGCAAGCCGCTCTACAAGCTCCGTCAGGAATGGCGCCAGCAGATCGAGGAACAGACCCTCACCCAGCAGGAGCAGCAGGAGATCGCCCGGGGTATCCCGGCGCTGACTCCCTACGATGTCAAGCAGTATCTCGACACGGTGGACGTGGCTTCGCTGCCCGTCGTGCCGATCAAATACCAGATGAGCCAGATCTGCGTGTATCCGGACCGGGAGGCGGCGGCCATTGCCGTCAAGGAGCGCCTGCTGGACATCCGCGAACGCATCATCGGCGGCGAGCGTTTCGCCACCCTGGCGCGTCTGTATTCCGAGGACCCGGGCAGCTCCCGCAAGGGCGGCGAACTGGGCATGGCTTCCAAGTCCATCTTCTGGCCGGCCTTCTCGGACGCCGCAATGTCGCTCAAACCGGGCACCATCTCCCAGATCGTCGAGACGCCGGACGGTTTCCACCTTATCGAGGTGCTGGAGAAGAAGGGTGACATGTTCAACGCCCGCCACATCCTGATCAAGCCGAGCTATACTGCCGCAGACCAGGAGAAAGCCTTCCATCGTCTGGACAGCCTCCGAACGGCCATCATGGACAGCACCATCACTTTCGAGATGGCCGCGCGTTTCTATTCCGAAGACCCGGCGACCCGCACCAACGGCGGCCAGATGGCCGATCCCAACACGGGCTCCTCCTACTTCGAGATCGACCAGCTCAAGCCGCAGGACTATGCTGCCATCCAGGATCTGGAACTCGGCACGATCTCGGAACCGATCGTTTCGCTGGACAATGAAGGCCGCGACGGCAACCTCGTCTACAAGATCGTCCGCCTGGACAAGATCGTCCCCGCCCACACAGCCACTTTCGAGAACGATTATACGGAGTTGCTCGGGATGGTGCAGAACGGGAAGACGGTGGAAGCCATCGACAGCTTCCTGGACGATAAGATCAAGACCAGCTATATCATCATCGATCCCCTGTTCGGGGACTGTGACTTCTCGAGGCAAGGATGGTCGGAAAAGGTCAGAAAAGACTGATTCTCGGCGCGATCCTGCTGTTTTGCGCGCTGCCGCTGTCTGCCCAGTCCGCTTCCGGACAGACGGATTCGCTGGTACGCCTGCTGAACGCCCGGTCCATCGAGCAGGTGGAGACGGACGGCCGGATGGCGCGCAAGGCCATCTCTCCCACTTTCCTGCATAACGGCACTTATCTGATCTGCGACACGGCCCTCTGGCGCGTGGACGAGAAGCTCATCAACTGCTTCGGCAACGTCCAGCTGATGCAGGGCGAGTCCGTGCTGACCAGCGAGACGCTGGATTACCTCATCGACCAGGATCTGGCCCAGTTCCGTGGCGGCGTGGTGGAGCTGCGCAACAAGCAGGACAACATCCTGCGCACCCGGATTCTCGACTACAACACGAAGGACAGCCTGGCCGTTTTCCGGGAGGGGGCGGCGATGATGAGCGAGGACGGCCAGATCATCGAGAGCGATGACGGGACCTACTCCAACGCCCTCAGCGTCTTTACCTTCATGGGCGATGTCAATATGTTCACGGATTCGGTCTTCATCCGGACGACCCTGCTGGACTATGACTCCGATGCCGCCCGGGCCGATTTCCGGGAGGAGATTGACTTCTGGAAAGACGGCAACATGCTCTCGGCCGGCGGCGGCTGGTATGAGCGCGATGCGGAGCTGTTCTTCTTCCGCGATGCCGTCCACGGCCTGGGAAGTACCCAGGAATCCTGGAGCGACAGCCTTTTCTACTACCGCAACACCAACGACCTGAGGATGTTGGGCAACATCCAGATCCAGGACCAGAGCCGCAAGGTGGCGGCGATGGGCGACCGTCTGCACTATGTGGATTCGCTCTCCCGGGTGGTCCTGGAGGAGCGCGCATCCGCGGCGATCTGGGATGGGGAAGGGTCGCATCCCGATACGACGTATCTGGGTGCCACGCGCTTTATCTATCATACGCAGAAGATGTGCGACATTCCGGAGGAGGAGATCCGGGTGTCCGGCGCCCGGCTGGAGGAAATGCTGGGCGATCCGGTGAGCGAGTACCGGCGCCGGGCGGCGCAGCAGGCGGCCGAAGCTGCATCGCAGGCGCGTCTGGAAGACCCTGTCCTGCAGGCTCAGTCAGCGGCCAGGAGGCTGCAATCCGACAGCCCGCAGCCTGACATGGCGTTGCCCGCTCTTCCGGACTCCACCCTGCTGGACGCGGAGCGGCTGCTTCCCGCGGACAGCCTGGCCGTGCGGGATACGGTCCCCCCGCCCCCCGACACCACCAAGGTCGGCTTCCTGCTGGCCACGGGCGACATCCGCATCTTCCGCAAGGACATGCAGGTGCGCTGCGACTCCCTGCGCTATTCCGATCTCGATTCCATCGCCCGCCTCTACAAAGATCCCATTGTCTGGAATGAAGTGAGGCGCCAGTACACCTCCGACAGCCTCTTCGTGCTGATCCGGGGCAACAAGATGGAGCGGGCCAATCTGATGTCCAACGCCTTTATCCACACCGAGGAGCCGGGCGGTTATTTCGACCAGATCAAGAGTACGGACGTCATCGCTTATTTCTCGGACTCCACGTCCCTGCGCCGTTTCGACGCATTGGGTGGCGTCACTTCGCTCCTCTATCTGGAGGAAAACGACGTGATCGCCACGGCCAACAAGACAGAGAGCAAGATGATGATGGCCACCTTCGACGATAAGGGCAACGTGGAGCATGTCTACAATTTCGACAGTCCCAAGAGCGATGCCTATCCGGTGGTGCAGCTGCCTGCGGCCGATCAGAAACTGAAGGGATTCAACTGGCAGCCGGAACTCCGGCCGAAAGACAAATTCGACGTGACGGCGATGGTGGTACGGGATTCTGAACGGGAAACCTATGAAGCCCGGCCGCAGGCGGAATTCCGGCAGACGGAAATCTATTTTCCCGGCCACATGAAAAAGGTTTACGGGGCGCTGGAGGAGGCCAGGGCAAAGCGGAACCGCCCTCAGGCGCCTTCCGACTCCCTGCCGGTCGCCGACCCGACCGTCGGGTCCCTGCAGGACAGCCTGGCCGTCGGGGACAGCCTCGCTGCCGTTTCGGATTCGCTCGCTGTCGTCTCGGATTCCCTGGAGGTCATTGCGGGTGACGCCGTCACACCTCCCGCCGACACCACGACCTATATGTCCGACCGTGAGCTGAAACGCGCCCTGCGCATCGCACGGCGCGACGCCCGCTGGGCCGAGCTCGACGCCCGCGATGCCGCCAAAGAAGCGGCCAAAGCTGCGCGCAAGGAAGCGCGCAAGGCCCGCCGCGCCGCGCGCGTCGCCGCCGCAGAGGCACGCCAGGCGGAAATCGATGCTGCCAAATTGCAGAAATACATAGAACGCTATCAAAAACAGAAAGAGCGCCATGAAGGAAGAAAACAAAAACCTGAGCCTGCCGGAGAACGCCCATCGCGAACTGAAACCGGGAGAGAACTACCAACCCTTGTTGAGCCCGAATGACAAGCCGCTGGAGGTCACGCCTTACAGCGTGGCCCTGGGCTTGCTGATGACCATCCTCTTTTCCGCCGCCGCAGCCTACCTCGGCCTGAAGGTCGGACAGGTCTTTGAGGCGGCCATCCCGATCGCCATCATCGCCGTTGGCCTCACCGGCGCGCTGAAAAAGCAGGGAGGACTGGGTCAGAACGTCATTATCCAGAGCATCGGAGCCTGCTCCGGCGTGGTGGTGGCGGGCGCCATCTTCACCCTTCCGGCCATTTATATCCTGGGCCTGGAGGTCAATTTCTGGCAGATGTTCCTGTCCTCGATGCTCGGCGGCTTCCTCGGCATCCTGTTCCTGATCCCGTTCCGCAAGTATTTTGTCAAGGACATGCACGGCAAGTACCCGTTCCCCGAGGCGACGGCCACCACGCAGGTGCTCGTCAGCGGCGAGGGGGGCGGCAAGAGCGCCAAGACCCTGCTCGTCGCCGGCCTGGTCGGCGGTCTGTACGACTTCGTCGTCGCGACCTTCGGCGCCTGGGCCGAGACGCTCAGCACCACGGTGATGCGCTGGGGCCAGGTCGTGTCCGACAAGGCCAAGGTCGTGCTGAAGCTCAACACCGGGGCCGCCGTGCTCGGATTGGGCTACATCGTGGGCCTGAAATATGCGTTCATCATCTGCTGCGGTTCCTTCCTCGTATGGCTGGTCATCATCCCGCTGATGAACCTCATCTGGGGCGGCAGCGTCATCGACTTGATGGGCACGGGCATCGCCCAGACCATCTCGGAGATGTCTCCGGACCAGATCTTCAAGGAATATGCCCGCCACATCGGCATCGGCGGCATCGCGACTGCGGGCATCATCGGCATCATCAAGAGCGCCGGCGTGATCAAGAGCGCCGTGGGACTTGCCATGGGTGAGTTCCGGCGCAAGCCGGGCGCCGTCTCGGAGAAGCCGGAGCGCACGCAGGAAGACCTGCCGATGAAGACGGTCGTCTGGGGCATCGCCCTCACGCTGCTGGCCGTGTTCGCCTTCTTTGCCCTCGGCGGCGTGGTGAACAATATCTGGCAGGCCCTCATCGGGCTCGTCATCATCGCGGTCATCGCCTTCCTGTTTACGACGGTGGCGGCGAACGCCATCGCCATCGTGGGCACGAACCCGGTCAGCGGCATGACCATCATGACGCTCATCATCACGGCCCTGGTGCTCGTGGCGGTCGGCCTGAAGGGCAACGCCGGCATGGTGGCTGCGATGGTCATCGGCGGCGTGGTCTGTACGGCGCTGAGTACCGCTGGCGGCCTGATCACCGACTTCAAGATCGGCTACTGGATCGGCACGACGCCCCGCAAACAGGAGGCCTGGAAGTTCGTCGGCATCGCCGTGGCGGCGGCGACCGTGGGCGGCGTGATGCTGATCCTCAACAAGACCTACGGTTTCACGGGCGACGGCGCCCTGGTGGCCCCGCAGGCCAATGCGATGGCGGCTGTCATCCAGCCGATGATGAACGGTGGCAGCGCTCCCTGGCTGCTCTACGGCATCGGTGCGCTGATCGCTGTCCTGCTGACCGTTTTCAAGGTTCCGGCCCTGGCATTCTGCCTCGGCATGTTCATCCCGATCGACCTGAATCTCCCGTTGCTGCTCGGCGGCGCCATTTCCTGGTATGTCAGCACCCGCAGCTCCGACAAGGCCGTCAACACGGCCCGTCAGGAGAAAGGTACGCTCATCGCCAGCGGCTTCATCGCCGGCGGCGCGCTGATGGGTGTCGTCTCCGCGCTTCTGAAGTTCGCCAAGGTGGACTGGTTCATGAACGCCTGGAACACCGTCGCCCCCGGCCACGTGGCCTCCGGCGCCGAAGCCATCGCCATCCTCCCGCTGATCGGAATCTGCGCCTATATGATCATATCGGCGAAAAAAGAATAAACAAAACGGGGCCCGCAGCGCGGGCCCCGTTTTGTTGTCATTCCGGACACTAGAAGATTGAAATGGTCGCGAAATCGCTGGTGCCGTCGTCAAACTCGGTCTCGACGGCGACGAGGCCGAAGC
Organism: Bacteroidales bacterium; assembly: GCA_012744435.1. Lineage (GTDB taxonomy): Bacteria > Bacteroidota > Bacteroidia > Bacteroidales > UBA932 > Cryptobacteroides. The sequence goes on along the minus strand of JAAYCA010000055.1, from coordinate 11,114 downwards.
GGTGGTTGCCCCAGTAGGTGATTTTCTTCACGCCATCGAGCTTGCCGCTCTTGTTCTTCTCGACCTGGATGGCTTTGATTTTCATACTGCCCCACTGGAAGTCATTATCCTTGGACACGTGCGTGACCTTGCCGCCATTGCTGTAGGTGTCTCCCACCTTGGCGTCGTATTTGAGAAATACGTCTTCGTGGTGGCCGGTGCAGTTTTCGATGCCGTCCGTGGTCGCCTTGAACTTGATGTCGTGGATCGTCACATTGTCGCCGTCCACTTCACAGTACTTCGGAAGGCTCTTGAAGATCTTCTTATACCGGGGATCCGTCATAGTGAAGGTCCCTTCCAGCGTTGAAACCCCATTGTCGAGCGACGTCACGGAGAGATTGAAGTTGCTGCCCCCTGCGAAATTGCCGGAGAAGCGGGTGCCGACTTCACCATAGGGAGACTGGTCGCCTTCGAGTTTCATTTTGCTGTTTTCTCCGCAGGAGGTGGCGAAGAAGAGTGCCGGAACGGTGAGGAAGGCCAAAAACAATTTTTTCATTTCAGGATAGTTTAATAATTTAATAATTAATGCACAAAAATATGGAATTTAGGCGGATTTCCTTGCATGTGACAGGTTGTTTTTTGGAAATGAGAGTTGTTTTTCCGGAATTTCAAGTCGGTTTTCAGGATTGAGGAGTGCACGCCGGACCGCTCTTTGCGTATCCGGTATTATTATGTAATTTTGCAGCAGGGCCTTGCTGCCGTGGATGACGGAGAATTTTTGATCTGGCAGTCTTTTTACGGCCGCTCTGTTTCCAAATATCTGGACAGGAAGACATTGTAGACGGAATACGAGGTCCCGTCTTCGTTGGTGTCAGCCAATACCAGTTCCTTGTCGATCAGGGCTTTGATGTTTCGTAAAGCTGTTGGGCCGGATGAAATGCCGTGCTTTGACAGGAAAGCTGAGGATGTTATTTGCGTGGCGCTGCCCTCGGCGGCAATCGCGGTGAGCATTTTCCACTGAGCGCGCGTGACCAGGCGCCGGATCTCCCTGAACCTTTCCCGTTCTGAGTCTAGAATCGCCCGGATGGCCTTCAATACGACATCCATATCGACCCGGCTTTCGGAGAAGGAGAATACCTCATTGCAAAGGCGCTGTGTGTAGTAGGTGTGTGTTCTGGTCCACTCCAGAATGTAGTTGATGGATGCGTCATCAATGGTTTTTCCGGCATTTTCGAATTTCTCCTTGATAAATGATGCATAGACCGCTACCGGCAACTTCTCCAGATAGCAGAAGGAAGTGCTTTCGTAGAACGGTCTTTTTGCATTGGTGAACATATCGGTCATCGTATGCTTTTTGCTGCCGCAATAGATGAAACAAACATTCTGCATATGCTGGATATGCTTCCGCAAGACAGCCTCCATGTTTGCGCCCTCATATTCCCGAATCTGCTGGAATTCGTCGATGGCAAGGACGATCTTCCGGGGGTAGCTTTCGAGATAAGCGAGCACATCTTTCAGCGTGCTCTGTTTCTGGTTTTCGTCCGCAAATGTGAAAGAGACTTGCAGCGAACCGGTCATTGGGTCCAACCCCAGCTGCGGGCGAACGCTTTTCAAGGATTTGACGAAAGCGGTAATCCGCTGATGTTTCTTCAATTTGGCCACGACTGCTTCAGAAGCGACTTTGATGAAATCTTCCATCTTGAGCGTGTCGCTGATGTCTGTGTATATGGTCTCATAGGGCAGATTTCTCTCCTGTATCTCTTCAAACACGCGGAAAATAAGCCCCGTCTTACCCAATCTGCGAGGTGAAATAAGCGTGGTATTCCGCCCGTTGGAGATATTGCGGATGATTTCGTCTGTCTGCTGCTCCCTGTCGCAGAAATACTCCTTTGATTTGAAGGGTATCAGAATAAAAGGATTGTCTTGCATCATTGTCGGCTGTATTTTTCACAAAAATAAATAACAAAATGTTAATAACAAAATGTTAATCAATACCGATGCTATAAATGCGGAAAAATCTTGATCTGGCAGTCTTTTCTCATTTTTGGGAACGTGCGTTCAGATCGTTCTAATAGTTTATGCGTAGAGAAAAAACAGGCATTTTCATAATACTATATGTGGAGCGTTTCCGCCAGCCACTCCGCCGGAGTCTGGCCGGTGAGGGCTTTAAAATTGCGGTAGAAAGCACTTTCGGAAGTAAAGCCGGCAGCTTCGGATACCTCGGAGAGCCGGATGCCCGGCTGCTCCCGAAGGAGGCGCTGGGCGTAGCGGATGCGGTAGCCGTTGAGGTATTCGTTGAAACTGCACCGGGCCTGGGTGTTGATGCAGTTGGAAATGTACTTGGTGTTGGAGCCGAGCTGTGTCGCGATGTCCGCGACGCCCAGCCCCTTGCGGCGGAACCATTCTTCCTTTTCGAACAGGTGTTCCACGCGGGCGAACAGTTCGCTCTCCCTGTTCCGTTCTTCTTTCGGGTCTTCCGGCACTGTCGCCGGCGAGACCGCTTCTGCCGGATGGCGGGGGCGCCGGGGGAGCAGCCGTGCGGCGACGATCAGCAGAAGAAGTGCAAGCAACACGAAGGGCCATTTGGGCCGTTCTTCGGCGGCAACGGCCGCTCCCGGGAACGGGCTGAAAACGAATACGCTGGCGCTGGGGTTATAGTTGCCCATCGAGTCATGCGGCATGTGCCCTCCCGCCTTCACGAATCTGCCGTCCGGCAGGATGACCGTCGGCCCCCCAAGCCATTCGGGCAGCGGATCCGTGTAATACACCATAATAGGAGCCGCTTCGCCGTGGAAGAACGGCAAGTAGTTCATCCACAGCAGATAAGACCGCGCATCATCGCTGTATCCTTCCATCAGCGCGACGCCGCGGACCCAGTCCACCTGTACGAACCTATTCCACTGAATCAGCCCCCAAGGGCCGGAGACCGGAATCTCATGGTCTGTCTGGATGCGGGAGAAGGTTCCCTCGCTGAAGCAGAGGATGGCTTGGTTCCCGGCCGCGTCGCAGGCGTGGAACAGGTAGGCCTCCCTGCCAGTTTGCGGATCGACGGCCTTGCAGTCATCCATCCTGATGGAATGGTAATCTGAGTAGGGGGCCCAGCGCTCAAACAGTTCCGGGGTGTAGGACGGTCCGCCCAGGCAGTCCACGATCGCAGTCTGCGGTTCGTTTGTGGAGGAGACGCTCCCGAAGATGACGGCACCGTCTCTGCCGTTCGGAAACACATAGGGACACACTCGGTCCTGCGATGCCTGCTGCTCAATCTCAAAGGGGCCGGAGCCGTCCGAGAGTCCGATGGCATCGCCTGCATACCAGTTGCCGGAAACGACGATGCGTCCGTCGGGGAGGACGGCCGCCGTGGCCAGCGTCCGCTTGGTGTCCAGGATCGGGAAGGCGCTGAACGTCCGGCTCTCCGGGTGGTAGCGCTCCACGCCGTAGGTCTGTCCGACGCCGAAGTCTTCCGCGCTTCCGCCCCCGATCAGGAAATCCCCGTCCGGCAGGCCGACGGAGAAACCATAGTCGTGCGGGTAGAGTGTCTTGAGGGTATGCCAGGCTCCTTCGGAGAAATATTCGGCCGTCGGGGTCCGGATGAAACCTTCGGTGTGGCCGCCCGCGACGACCAACTCGCCGCCTGCCAGCAGCAGCTGGTGCCCGGCACGGGGGATGTTCAGGTCCGGCAGCTTCTCCCACTGCATCGGGAGAAAGGGTGCTTTCTCCGCCTGGGCGGCGGCGTCCGGGGCTATCCCGGCAATCAACAGGATCAGCAAAAGGCGTAACGGCTTCATGGAGCCAAAGATAAGGTTTTCCTGCGGCTTTCTGCTCCTGCTTTCAGAAAATGCGGCTCCCGATTCCGAAAACGGGAGCCGGAAGGGGGAATGGCGGGCATTATTCCACGAATAGTAGAGGGGTTTTCTGCGAATGGGATAAGCGCCTCCGCGGGGAAGGCGTATCTTCGGACAAATCCATTCACCAACTTGAATATGCAAAGACCACGTACATGTAGTAACCTCTTGATGGCCGCGCTGCTGATGCTGCTGACGCTGGCCGGCTGCGAAGACCCGCTAAATAGTGGTGGTGGCGGCAACAATAACAATAACAATAACGGCGGTGGCAACCATACTCCGACTCCGGAGATCACCATCGGGACGGACGTGGACCTGACGCCCAGCGTGGCCGCCGAAGGCGGAGACATAAACGTCTCTTTCACGGCCTCGGCGGACTGGACCGCCAGCGTGACGGAAACCAAGGCGGTGGACTGGATCTCGGTCGAGCCGACGAGCGGCAAGGCCGGCAACGTCAAGGTAACCGTCACGGTCAAGGCCAACGAGGGATCGGAGGCCCGTGAGGCCGAGCTTGCCCTGGTCAGCGGTACGGTCAAGAAAACCATCCAAATAAAACAGGGGCCGGGCAAACTATCTGACGAAGACTGGTTCAGTGTGAATTTCTGGGACCGCACCGATCTGCAGAAGAACGGGCTTCGCGGTCCGGTCAAGACCCTCCAGACCCATTATGAGGGCGCCTCTCTGTACACGTTCAACCAGCAGGGCAATCTGCTCTCCAAACTGAGATCAGACAATGTACGGGTCGACAATGAATATGACGCGCAAGGCCGCCGGATCAGCTCCACGTACACGTCGGAGGACGGTTATGTCGGACAAAAGAATGAATATGTCTATGACAACGGGGACCGCCTGGTGGCGATGTCCGACTTCTGGCTTGCGTACTCCGTGGATCTGTCCGAGTACGGTGGTGTACCCGACTATTGGGACAACGGTGCTTTCATCCGGGGTCTCTCAGAGTATCACGAGGACTGGATCGATCCGCTAGAAGTCCATTGCCACGATTCGTACTACTCTTTCGGCGAGGACGGCAACCTGACCATCGAATTGCGGACGTATCGGATTAACACCTATCAATATGAAGAGAAAGGCCGCGACGGCGAGCATCTTTTCGAGGAGGTCGAGAAGAGTGTGATTGTGTACGAAAACGGCCTCCCTGTGTCGACCCGGGACGGTCAGATGCGTTTCTCCTGGCAGGAGAACGGGATGCCGGCCCGGTTTGACAGCCGCATCCCGGAGACGACCTACACCTGGTTGGGTGACCAGGTCGTCGAAGCGACGTGGGTCAAAAATGACTTCAAGATGGTGATGGACTACTACAAGGTCCCGCAGGGGTATGCCGGAGCCTATGCGTCCGTGAACTGGATGCAAAAGCGGTTCAATGAGCATATGGACCTGATCCAGAGCGACCATATGAACGGGTACACATACACGGAAGACGGTTATGTCATCAACGACTATTACGAAGACTACGTGTATGATAGTCACGGCAACTGGATATCCCGCGTCAAGGACATTGAACCTACGCTTTCCGGAGGTCGGAGCAAATCCACCGAACGTCGCACCATCACGTATTATTAAGGAAATAGAGACAAGAGAAAGATATGAAACGGATTGCAGTATTCTTGGGTTTGCTGGCACTGGCAGCCTGCACCAAGCCGGATCCCGTCAACAATAATGGCAGCAACAATAACAATAACGGCGGCGGCAACAATACTCCGACTCCGGAGATTACCATCGACCAGGGCATTGATGTGTCGCCGGATGTGGAAGTGGCCGGCGGTACGCTTACCGTCAGCTTCAAGGCTACGGCGGACTGGACCGCCAGCGTGACGGAAACCAAGGCGGTGGACTGGATCTCGGTCGAGCCGACGAGCGGCAAGGCCGGCGACGTCAAGGTAACCGTCACGGTCAAGGCCAACGAGACGAAGGAGGCGCGCAAAGCTGTGGTCACCCTGGCCAGCGGCAATGTCAAGAAGACCCTCACCGTTTCCCAGGAGGCGGCTCCTGCCGCCCTTGCGGAAGAGGACTGGTACAGTGTGAACTACTGGGACCGCACGGACCGGGAGAAACTGGGTCTGCGCGGTGCGGTGAAGCGGGTTACGATGAACTCCGTGGTGCGCGACTTCGACCAGGAGGGGCTTTTGTTCCGCGAGCGTATCCTGGATCCGGAGAGTCCGCGCGGCGAATTCCTGACCAAATACCATTACGACGAATCCGGCCGCCTGGTGAAGAAAGAATACGGGCGTGCGCCGGTCGGCTCGGAGGAATACGACATCTGGAACGGGGTCGAGATTACGGAATATGCCTACGAAAACGGGAGCAGACTGGTCTGGGTCCGTCCGGACAACTCTTTCGACAGCCGCAAATTCATCAATTTCCTGGGCACGGAAGACCGGATAGCCCACGAAGATATCGTCCGGGGCCTTTCGTCCGTGCGGATTTCCAACTGGATCGCTGGATTTGACACGAAGAGTTTTCTCGAATACAACTATGTTTTTGAGGGCGACATCCTGACGGTCCGCTTCCGTTCCTATGACCGCTATTTCGATGGAGAAACGTTGGGCGAGATCAAGCCGGGCAGCGAAGGCGGCTATGTGATCGGGACCCTTAATTACGCGGGTGATTATCCGCAGGCGGGAAAGATCAATGAATACAACGAGATCACTGCAATCAGCTGGCAGGACAACGGTATGCCGCTCAAGGTCGAAGGGCCCGGCGGCGTCACCGAATATGCGGTATGTAAACGCTACATCAATCCGGTCAAGTGGACCTGCCAGGAAGGTAATCCGCTTGATGCCTTGATGGGATTCATCTTCTGGCGCGAATGGACGTATGACGAGAATGGGGAACTGCTTCAGTTGCTCGAGGGCGCAAACCAGGAATCCGACAAGCCCTGGACCCGTCCGACGACTTATACCTATGAGCTGGATGCGCACGGCAACTGGATCTCCGCCCTGGATAGTTATATGATCCTGGCCAATGGACCGGAGGGTGGAGTCGAGACAGGAACTTTCACCCGTACGATCGAGTATTATTAACCTTAAATGGTAGTCCTTTTGCCGCAGTGTATGCTTTCAAGCCGTTCTAAGATTTCCTGCTGCAGGGAAATCCACGTGCGGTCCCGTGAGGGACGCACACGGATTTCTCATTATAAAAATGTATATTTGTGGCTATGGAAAAGATTTTAGACCGTTTTCTGCGCTATGTCGCAGTGGATACCCAGTCCAATGAGGAGAGCGAAAGCCAGCCTTCCGAGACCAAGGAGTTGAACCTGCTCCGCATGCTCCGTGACGAGTTGCAGGCCATGGGCGTCGAGGCGACCCTCGACGAGTGGGGTTATGTGATGGCTTCCATTCCGTCCAACATCGACAGGAAAGTCCCTGCGGTCGGCTTCATCGCCCATGTGGATACTTCTCCTGACGCATCGGGCGCGAATATCAAGCCGCAGATCATCCCGGATTACGACGGCTCCGACATTCCCCTGAAGGGCGTGCCGGGTCTCCTGCTCAAGACTTCCGAATTCCCGGAACTCCTTGCCCACAAGGGCGAGACGCTCGTGACCACTGACGGCACGACGCTGCTGGGCGCCGACGACAAGGCCGGCGTGGCGGAGATCATGGACACGGTGCAGTACATCATGGCGCATCCCGAGTTCAAGCACGGGCCGGTCAAGATCGGCTTCACCCCCGACGAGGAGATCGGCCGCGGCGTGGTGAAGTTCGACGTGGCGCGCTTCGGTGCCGACTACGGTTACACGATGGACGGCGGCGACGTGGGCGAGCTGGAGTTCGAGAATTTCAACGCCGCTTCCGCATCCGTGCACATCCAGGGCAGCAACGTCCACCCCGGCTACGCCAAGGGCAAGATGCGCAACGCCCTGCACATCGCGCAGGAGTTCGATGCGCTGCTGCCGGTCAGCCAGCGCCCGGAATACACGCAGGACTACGAAGGCTTTTTCCACCTGATCAGCCTCAAGGGCACGGTCGAAGAGGCGCAGTTTTCCTATATCATCCGCGACCACGACCGCGCCAAGTTCGAGCAGAAGAAGCAGGTGATCGTGCAGTGCGCCGACTTCATCAACGCGCGTTACGGCGCCGGCACGGCGACGGTCACGGTCAAGGACCAATATTATAATATGCGCGAGCAGGTGGAGCCGCACTACCACGTGGTGGAGAAGGCGGTCAAGGCGATGGAGATGGCGGGCGTCAAGCCCCGCATCCAGCCCATCCGCGGCGGCACCGACGGCGCCAACCTGTCCTTCCGCGGCCTCCCGTGCCCCAATATTTTCGCGGGCGGACTCAACTTCCACGGCAAGTTCGAGTGGGTCAGCCTGCAGAGTATGGAGAAGGCCGCCGCGGTCATCCGCAACCTGATTTCGCTTTACGCAAGCGGCGGGTCCGCGTAAACTTTGTTTAACGATACCATGATGATTGATAGCATGAAAAAGATTTTATTGGCAGCTGCGGGCCTGTTGCTTGGCGCCGTGGCACTCTGTGCACAGGAGGCTCCCTATGGCATCAAATCCGGACACTTGAAATATGAGACCCAGACCAGCGGCGGCATCCAATACAACGAGGTTTGGTTTGACGATTACGGGATGCTCAAGAAACAGCATGACCAGATCATGATGGAAGGCATGGGGAATTACCATACCGAGATCCTGTTCCGCGACGGCAAGTCGTACACCAATGCCTGGTTTGACGATGAGAAGAAGGACGAAGCCAAGATGACCGAGAGTATTCCAGATTTCGCTTTCCAGAACATGAGCGAAGAGGAGCTGAAGGAAAATAAGATCGAAGTGCTCGGCACGGAGGAAGTCTTCGGCAAGACCTGCACCATCTATAGGTATAAGACGAAGTCGCTTCTCCGCACGATCACGAACAAGGTGTGGCTCTGGAAAGGGATCATCCTGAAGATGGAAACCCGGGGCGCCCTCGGGGCCAACAACGATATGATGGTGACCGAGTTCGTCGAGAATCCCAGATTGCCGGCCTCTACGTTTGCCATTCCGGCGGTGGTGAAATAGCCTTCCGGCTTCCTTATAATTATCCCGGGCGATGGCTCGGGATATTTTTTTGAAATATTTTCCGAAAAGATTTGCAAGTTCGAAAAAAGTGCGTACCTTTGCCGTCCCTTCCGATGAGGGAAACTTCTGAGGAGGGATTTGAGAGATCTTTGATAATACTGAGAGAGATAACGAGGTAAGAAGTTTAAAAGAGATTATAGTCTGTATATAAGAGTAAATTCGAGTTTTTTCGAGTTGCGAATAAGGGACTACGATTTCAAGGCAAAACGAGTAATAATTGAGACGTTAAGAGTCGCAATTGATTCACTTAAGAAAGTACGAGAAAGAGAACAAGAGCGAACGGGGGATGCCTAGGCTTCCGGAAGCGAGGAAGGACGTGGTAAGCTGCGAAAAGCTCCGGGGATCTGCAAACAGGAACTGATCCGGAGATGTCCGAATGGGGAAACCCGGCGGGTTGAAGGCCCGTCGCCATCGAGAGATGGAGCGTACGCAGGGAACTGAAACATCTTAGTACCTGCAGGAAGAGAAAGAAATATCGATTCCCAAAGTAGTGGCGATCGAAATGGGAAGAGCCTAAACCGTTTTCGTTACGGCGAGAGCGGGGTTGTAGGACCACCTGCCAAGAGCATGTCAGGAACCGGAACCGTCTGGAAAGTCGGTCCGCAGAGGGTGAAAGGCCCGTACGGGTAACGAGACATGGTCGAAGGTGGCACCTGAGTAGGGCGGGACACGTGGAATCCTGTCTGAATCCGCGGCGACCATGCCGCAAGGCTAAATATAACCGGAAGACCGATAGTGGACCAGTACCGTGAGGGAAAGGTGGGAAGCACCCCGAACAGGGGAGTGAAAGAGAACCTGAAACCGTTCGTTTACAAGCGGTCGGAGCACCTTCGGGTGCGACGGCGTGCCTTTTGGATAATGAGCCTACGAGTTGCGTCTCGATGGCGAGGTTAAGGCCTTCAGGGCCGTAAGCCGCAGCGAGAGCGAGTCTGAACAGGGCGTTCAGTCATCGGGAGCAGACGCGAAACCTAGTGATCTACCCATGGCCAGGGTGAAGGTGCCGTAACAGGCACTGGAGGCCCGAACCAGTTTCCGTTGAAAAGGGCTTGGATGAGCTGTGGGTAGGAGTGAAAGGCCAATCAAACTGGGAGATAGCTCGTACTCCCCGAAATGTCTTTAGGGACAGCCTCGGTTATGATTGCGTGAGGTAGAGCTACTGATAGGAAAAGAGGGCTTCATCGCCTATCGATTTCTGACAAACTCCGAATGCGCGCAATTCAGATTCCGGGAGTGAGTCGTCGGGTGCTAATATCCGTCGGCGAAAGGGTAAGAGCCCAGCCCTTCAGCTAAGGCCCCGAAGCACAGTTTAAGTTGAGACGAAACGAAGTGACACCGCTAAGACAGCTAGGATGTTAGCTTGGAAGCAGCTATTCATTCAAAGAGTGCGTAACAGCTCACTAGTCGAGCGGTGATGCGTGGATGATGAACGGGCATAAAAACTGTCGCCGAAGCTAAGGACACGCGGTAGAGGATACCGCGCGTGGTAGGGGAGCATTCTGCACAGCGTCGAAGGCAGGCCGTGAGGCGTGCTGGAGCGTGCAGAAAAGAAAATGTAGGCATGAGTAACGATAATGGATATAGAAAGATCCACACCGAAAACCCCAGGTTTCCTGAACAACGTTAAACGGATCAGGGTTAGTCGGGGACTAAGGAGCAGCCGAGAGGCGAATCCGATGGCAAACCGGTTAATATTCCGGTACCCGCCATACAGGATAGATCGAGACCGAGGAGTGACACTGCCGCGTCCTGACGGAATAGGGCGTTGAAGGCCGTAGGGAGACTGAAAGCCGACAGTACCGGGCGTCTTCGGACAACCGGACAGCGCAGGTAAGCAGACTTGCAAGAAAATCGATGTATCGTCAAGCGTATGGGGGCCCGTACCGTAAACCGACACAGGTGGGTGAGGAGAGAATCCTAAGGTGCTCGAGTGAATCACGGCTAAGGAACTAGGCAAATTGACCGCGTAACTTCGGGAGAAGCGGACCCTGGCGACAGGGCGCAGAGAAATGGCCCAGGCGACTGTTTACCAAAAACACATGGCTACGCTAAATCGTTAAGATGACACATGTGGCCTGACACCTGCCCGGTGCCGGAAGGTTAAGAGGGGGGCTCACTCCGCAAGGGGGAAGGTCTGAATCGAAGCCCCGGTAAACGGCGGCCGTAACTATAACGGTCCTAAGGTAGCGAAATTCCTTGTCGGGTAAGTT
>JAAYCA010000054.1 GCA_012744435.1 Bacteroidales bacterium | reverse complement strand
TTGACGTCTCCTTATTTTCGGCATATCACTACTTTATTGAAACGCATTTCAATAAGGTAGTCATAAATGTAAATAAATCAAATGCTTATATGGTGTTTCACCAACCGAAAATGTCTATTATATCGAATAGGAGCCGCGCCGCAACCGAAAAGGCCTCGCAAATCTTGCGAGGCCTTTTCGTAGTGGGTAGGAGAATCGAACTCCTATTGCGAGATTGAGAATCTCGAGTACTAACCGTTATACGAACCCACCGTTTGGGATTGCAAAGATACGTATATTTTTGAATTCCCCAAATTTTTCCTGCGGACCACCGGAATTATTTCATCCGATAGGGTGCATCGTCGTACAGGATATAGCGTTTGGCCTTGCGGATCCACTTTTGCTCCTCCATCTTGACATGCTCCTGGACCACGTCGAAGGTCAGCCGTCCGCGCAGGAACTCCTCGATCACGGGGTCCGCCACCTTGACGAACAGCGAGTCGAAGAGCTCGAACTGCGAGTAGCGCTCCGACAGGAAATGCATCAGCTGGAGCGTGTGCAGCAGCGAATGGTAGCGGGCACCCGGCTGGAGCATGATCTGATAGCCGTAGCATTTCTCCCCCCGGTAGCGCCCGGCAGCCGGGGTGAAGGAGCACGGACGCATCATCACGCCGGGAGGCGTGGGCAGGAAACGCACGTCGCCGGGCTTGATGAACGGGGCGCCGAAATACTCATACGGCCGCGCCGTACCGATGGCCGGGGTAATGGTGGTATTGTTCCACAGGCCGCCGCCGGGATACATCTCGCAGGTGAACATGCCCGGGATGTCGGAAGCCGGCGCGATGGTCCAGGGCAGCAGGTCCTTGCCCACGTCGGACACGAAAGCGGAAATGATGTGCAAGGGGAACTTCGCCCCGATCTCGTCGCAGTACAGGTGGCAGAGCTCGCCGAGCGTCAGGCCGTGCCGGTGGGCCACCTTCGGTGTCCAGATGTCGGACTCCACGGCGGGCATCGTGCCTTCGACCACGCGCCCGGCCGGGTTGATGTGGTCCACGATGAACACCGACGGACTCTCCGCGCTGCGGGCGCACATGCTCAGCAGGCGCATCACGTCGCGCGTATAATTGAAATAACGGGTGCCGACGTCCTGGATCTCGACGACCACGGCGTCGAGGCCCTCCAGTTCGTCCGCACTGAAGTCGATGTGGTTGGTGTCCGGGGTGAGCTCGGTGTCGCGCGGCGAGAAGATGCGGGCGAGATTGCCGCGTTCGCGGAAAAGATCATACAGGTAGCTCCCGCGGGAAGGGTCCCAGCAGTTCTGCGTGCAGAAGCAGGCGACCCTGCCTTCACGCAGGCTCCTGTCGAGCTGTTCGCCGACCGGCGTGGTGCGGAACGAGAACATGGCGTCAGGTTTCGATGATTCCGCGCGCAAGCGCGATCACTTCTTCGCCCAGGCGCTGCGCCTCCGCCTCGGTCTGCGCCTCGGAGTAGATGCGGATGATGGGCTCGGTGTTGGACTTGCGCAGGTGCACCCAGGTCTTCCGGGCCTCGAAGTCGATCTTGACCCCGTCGATGGTGTTGACCTTCTCGTCCTTGAAATGCTCCTTCATCGCGTCCAGGATGCGGTCGATGAGGGCCGCGTCGCTGAGATCGATGCGGTTCTTGGCAATGAAGTACGGCGGGAGCGTGGCCTTGTAGGCGCTGACGCTCAGGCCCTTGTGGGCGAGATGGCTGAGGAACAGCGCCACGCCCACCATCGCATCGCGGCCGCAATGGCTGGCAGGGTAGATCACGCCGCCGTTGCCTTCGCCGCCGATCAGCGCCGACACTTCGTGCATCCGGGTGGTCACGTTGACCTCGCCCACGGCCGCGGCATAATACGTGCCGCCGTGGGCCTCCGTAACATCGCGGAGGGCCCGGCTGGAGCTGAGGTTGGAGACGGTGTTGCGCGGCATCACGCCGGCCTGCTCGGCCCTTTCCAGCAGATAGTCCGCCACGGCCACGAGGGTATATTCTTCGACGAAGGGCTCTCCGGTCTCGCAGATGAAGGCCAGACGGTCCACGTCGGGATCGACGCTGACGCCCAGGTCCGCCTTCTCGCGGACGACCGTCGCGCTGAGCTCCTCCAGGTTCCGCGGCAGCGGCTCGGGATTGTGGGCGAAGTCGCCGGTCGGATCGCCGTTGAGGGTGATGCACTGCACGCCGAGGCGCTGCAGCAGGCGCGGCATGATGATGCCGCCCACGGAATTGATGGCGTCGAGCACCACCTTGAAGTCGGCTTTTCGCACGGCTTCCGCATCCACGGCTTCCAAGGCCAGGACGGCGTCGATGTGCTCGTCGGTGAAATCGTGCTCCTCGACCGTGCCCAGTCCGTCCACCGGGGCGAAGTCAAAGTCGCCCCGCTCCGCCAGGTCCAGGATGGCCTGTCCCTCGGCGGCGGTCAGGAATTCGCCCCGCTCGTTGAGGAGCTTGAGGGCGTTCCACTGGCGGGGGTTGTGGCTGGCGGTCAGGATGATGCCGCCGTCGGCGCCGGAAAAGGTAACGGCCAGTTCGGTCGTCGGGGTGGAGGCGAAGCCCGCTTTCACGACGTCCACGCCGCAGGCGACGAGGGTCCCGCAGACAAGCTGTTCGACCATCGCGCCGCTGATGCGCGCGTCGCGCCCGACGACCACTTTATAGCGGCTGCCGCCGTTGGGGACGGGTTTGCGCTGCTTCAGGCAGGCGCAGTATGCATAGGTGAATTTGACGATATCGACGGGCGTGAGGGCCTCGCCTGGGGCACCGCCGATCGTGCCGCGGATGCCGGAGATGGATTTTATCAATGTCATGGCTTGCAAAATTACGAAAATAATTCTTATCTTTGCGCCTCGATTCAAAACACTAGTGTAATGAAAAAAGGAATCCATCCCGAAACCTACCGTCTTGTAGCTTTCAAGGATATGTCAAACGAGGACGTGTTCATCACCCGCTCCTGCGCCACCAGCAAGGAGAACATCACCATTGACGGTGTCGAGTACCCCCTCGTAAAGCTTGAGATTTCCAACACATCTCACCCTTTCTACACCGGCAAGATGAAGATCGTCGATACCGCCGGCCGTGTTGATATGTTCTATCAGCGTTACAAGAGCCGCAAGAAGTAATTCTTCGCGAATCCATAGGTTGAACAATCCCGATCGCCAGGCGACCGGGATTGTTTTTATGCCAGCGGATCGACGTCCGGGTAGGTGCCGGGGGCGAGGGTGTCAAGAAGGGCTGCCTTGCGGCCGGCAAGGCTGCGGTCGCGCGGCAGGAAGTGCCGCTGCAGCACCTCGCCGCTGCCCTGGCGGCGGATTTCCACGAGCCGCGTGTAGGGCGGGAAGCCGAACTGCTGCCGTTCATCCAGCAGCTCGTCGGCGCTGCGCGAGGCGTTGAAGCGTGCGGGCACGGCGGTCTGGATCATCACGCGGGGTGCGAACTGGCACAGCGTGCTGACGATCTGTGCGGCGCGTTCGTCGGCGCGGAAGTCGTCGCGGGAGACCAGTGCGTCCGCCTGCAGCACGCCGAGCAATGCCGCTCCTTGCGCTCCTTCGCGCCCCAGCGCGTTCCATGTCTTGATCCGGATGTCCTGTCCGGGGAACAGATCCCGCACCTCCTCGGCCAGCGGCTCGGGCTTCTCCCAGCCGCGCAGCAGCACGACCGGCCCTTCCGCGGCGCGGACGGCTTCGATCAGTCTTCGGGAAAATGTGCCGACAAGGCCTTTCTTGCGTCGCTCGGCCGGCAGGTCGATCACCTCGGCGGAGGGGGCGGGGGAGGTCTCCCGGCCCAGCCGGTATTTGCCCAGCCGGACATTGAGCAGGGTCTCCAGCGAGGGGACGGCGGACGCGAGCAGGACCCGGGCGCCGTGGATGCCCGCGAGGGCGACGGCGGCGTCCCGGCCATGGTAGCGCGGTGCCGGCTCCGTCTGCTTGTAGGCGGGGTCCTGCTCCTCGTCCACGATGATCAGGCCCAGTCTGCGGAACGGCAGGAACAGGGCCGACCGGGTGCCGAGGATGACGGCGGGCGCACCGCTGCGAAGCACTTCTGCAGCTGCCCGGCGCTGAACCGGGGTCTTGCCGGAATGGAAAACGTGCAGGCGCGGACCGAATTCCGCTGCCAGAAGCGCCTCCAGACTGTCACAGAAGGCGATCTCCGGCGTAAGGACCAGGGCCTGGCATCCTGCGTCGACCGCCTCTTGCAACGCGGGAAGGAAAGCCTCGCGCCGGTCGGAAGAGGTCAGGACCAGCGGCTTGCCGGGAACGGGCCGCCGGGGCGTGTCGCGTTGGCTGCCGGGTGCGGCAAGCGCTTCGATCTGCCCGCGAAGCGCGTCGCGTTCGGCCCCCAGCCGCTGCATGACACGCTCCCCATGCCTGCCGGCGAGTTGCTGCTCCTTTTTCCTGAGCCGCTCCTGCAGCCGCGCCAGATTATCGGCGGCCGTCTGCTCGCTGCGGAGCTTGAGCAGCGGATAGGCCGCCTTGTACACCTCGCCCAGGGTGCAGAGATAGTACTCGGAGAGAAACACCCAGAAGCGGAGCTCTTCCGGCGAGACGGCCGGCAGGGTGTCCTGCACGGCTACGATGTCCTGGATGCGTTCCGGCGGCAGGTCGGGCCGGTCCAGGACACGCCAGACCACCCCGTCATAGCGCCGGCCTCCGAGCTCGACGCATACGCGCCGCCCCGGCTCCAGCGGAACGGGGGCGGCGTATGTGGGAATCCACCGGAGCTTGACCGGCAGGAGAACCTGAATGTATGTCCGGGCTGCCGTCATCTGCCGGAAAGGGTTAATCGGTGTCGGAGTCGGATTCGTTGGCCTGGCGGGCAAACTCCATCAGGGCGGGGGAGATGTGGCAATAGCCCTGCGGGTTCTTCTCCAGGTAGTCCTGGTGGAAGTCTTCGGCGCGGTAGAAGTTCTTGAGCGGCTTGACTTCGACGGCGAGCGGCTCCTTCGTCTCTCCCTCGACGCGCTCGTAGATCCTGCGGATGGCGGGCAGGTCGGCCGGGTCGGAATAATAGATGCCCGTACGGTAGCGGGTGCCTTCGTCTTCGCCCTGCCTGTTGAGGCTCGTCGGGTCGATGGCCTTGAAGTAGATCTGGATCAGGCGTTCCAGACCGAGCACCGCCGGATCGTAGACAACGTGGACCGTTTCGGCATAGCCGGTCGAGTCGGTATAGACTTCCCGGTAGGTGGGATGGGAGATGTTACCGTTGGCATAACCCGTCTCGGTGCGCACTACGCCGCGGATGCATTTAAGGTAGTGTTCCGCCCCCCAGAAGCATCCGGCGGCCAGATAGATTTCTTTCATATCCATAAGACAAAGATAGGATACTTTTTGCGAAAAATAATTTAAATATCGCTTGCGATATAAAATAATTGTCGTATATTTGCATCGTGAACGATATAAAATACCTCGTCAATATTAACTAAAACACAGTATATCATGGACAAACAGAAATCTATCCAAATTCTTCAGGCCTATGCTACAGGCCTCGCCGCCCAATCCCTCCAGCACAAAGTGCAGAGCAGGATCTTTGCCGACCAGGGTTTCGGCAAGCTGGGAGAGAAGTACGCCGAACACGCAAGCGAGGAGATGGGCTGGGTGGACCGCTTCATCGAGCGCATCCTGGATCTCGGCGCCACGCCGCAGGTGGAAGCCGCTCCCGCCATGCCCGTGTTCACGGACCCGGTGGAGTACATCAAGGCAGACCTCAAGGTCTCCGTGGACAATGTTCCCGTCCTGCAGCAGGTGACCTGCTCGCTCGCGGACGACTTCAAGACCTACGACATCCTCAAGGCTTATGCCCTCGACGAAGAGGAGGACATGCTCTGGAGCGAAACCCAGCTCGACCTCATCGAAAAGATCGGCCTGCAGAACTGGCTCGTAAAACAACTGTAACATGGCAAGGATTTACGATTTCAAAGCCCTGGACAACAAGGGCGCCGAGGTGGACTTCGCCCAGTACGAAGGAAAAGTGCTGATGATTGTCAACACCGCCTCGAAGTGCGGCTTCACTCCGCAGTACGACGGGCTGGAAGCCCTCTATCAGCAGTACAAGGACCAGGGTCTGGTCATCGTGGGCTTCCCCTGCGACCAGTTCGCCCACCAGGAGCCCGGTACCGACGCCGAGATCGCCGAGTTCTGCCGCATCAACCACGGGGTGACCTTCCCGCTGATGAGCAAGATCGAGGTGAACGGCGACAACGCGCACCCGATCTACAACTATCTGAAATCGGCGGCCAAGGGCACCCTGGGCAACGCCATCAAGTGGAATTTCACCAAGTTCCTGATCTCCCGCGACGGTACGGTCATCAAGCGCTTCGCGCCCACCGTGACACCGGAGAAGATGGAGAAGGATATCCGGGAAATGCTTTGATGAAAGAGCAGTTCAAACTCGAAAACCAGCTCTGTTTCAGGCTGTACACCGCTTCGCGCCTGATCACGCAGGCCTACTACCCCTTGCTCTCGGAGCATGGGCTGACCTATCCGCAGTACCTCGTGCTGCTGGTCCTGTGGGAGAAGGACGCGCAGCCGGTGAACGACATCGCGAAGCGCCTGATGCTGGAGACCAACACCGTCACCCCGCTGCTCAAGCGGATGGAGGCGGAGGGGATCCTGTCCCGCCGGAAAGGCAAGGAGGATGCCCGGCAGATGATCGTGTCCCTGACCAGGAAGGGGCGGGACCTGCAGGACAGGCTCTCGGATGTCCCGGCCACGGTGGGCGGTGCCGTCATCTGCCACAGCGTCACTCCGGAGACGGTCCCCGGCCTGTTCGGCATGCTGGACGACGTAATTGCGACATTGAAAGACAATATCAACGATAAACCCGTTAAAGAATGAAAGCAAAAACCATCCTGCCGGCCATGCTGGCAACCCTAATGCTGTCCAGCTGCCAGGGCGGCACCCGGATCTATGACTTCAAGGCGCTGTCCAACAATGAGGAAGAGGTGGATTTCTCCTCCTACAAGGGCAAGGTCCTGCTGATCGTCAACACCGCCTCGAAGTGCGGTTTCACGCCCCAGTATGAAGGTCTGGAGGCGCTGTATCGGAAATACAAGGGCGAGGGCCTCGTCGTCGTGGGTTTCCCCTGCGACCAGTTCGGCCACCAGGAACCCGGCTCCAACGACGAGATCGCCGAGTTCTGCCAGCTCAACTACGGGGTGTCCTTCCCGCTGATGAGCAAGATCGAAGTGAACGGGGAACAGGCGGATCCCATTTTCCGCTGGCTCTACACCGAGAAACCTTTTGCAGGTTTCGGCGAGGGGGAGACGGCGAAGTTCATGGACCAGATGCTGGCCCGGACGGATCCGGAATACGCCTCCAATCCGGACATCAAGTGGAATTTCACCAAGTTCCTGGTGAACCGAAAGGGTGAAGTGGTGGCGCGTTTCGAGCCCACCGTGACGCCCGAGCAGATCGACGGGCAGATCAAGGCGCTTCTGTAGCGCCCGGCTGGAGCAGAAGCTGGTAAGCGAGGCGTTCGTCGCCGGACATCAGGTAGATGATGCCGCAGTACCGGAATCCGTATTTCAGGATATTGTGCTGCATGATATGGTTGTCCCGGTGCGTGTCGATGCGGATGTTGCGGTCGTGGCGGAAGCACCAGTCCAGGATTGCCCGGAAGACCCCGTGTATGTCCGGATAGCTCCCTATTCGGTGCACGACGTGGTAGGGCAGGCTGTCGTCCAGCCACGCCCCGCCGAAGATCTGTGCGTAGGTCGGCTCCGGGGAGGGGATGAAGGCGAAATAGCCGGCGACGCGCCCCTGCTGCATGACGACGAAGCCATGGCCGGAGCGGATGTCCTGGAGGATGATCTCCCGGGAAGGGTATCCGCCCGTCCATTGCCCGGCGTTGCCGTCTGATCTCATGATTCCTTTGGCCGCTTCCAGTACGGCCATGATTTCTTCCAGGTCCGCCCGGCAGGCGGACCGAACTGTCAATTCCATGTCGCAAATATAGCAAAATGTCCCGGCTTGTTTTCGCCGGGGATTGATTATCTTTGTGCTGTCGTTTGTGCGTGTGCCCATGAAAAAGATCGAGGTCGTCGCTGCCGTCATCCGCAAGGGAGACAAGATCTTCGCCACCCAGCGAGGGTACGGCGAATGGAAGGACTGGTGGGAGTTTCCGGGCGGGAAGATGGAGCCTGGCGAGACGCCCCGGGAGGCGCTCGCGCGGGAGATCCGTGAGGAACTGGACGCCGAGATCCGGATCGGCAGGCTGCTGCACACGGTGGAGTGGGACTACCCGGCGTTCCACCTGACCATGCACTGTTATCTGTGCTCGCTGGGGCATGACGCGCTCCACCTCAACGAACATGAATCCGCCCGCTGGCTCGATGCGGCGGCCCTCCGCGATGTCCGCTGGCTTCCGGCCGACGAGGGTCTGCTGCCGCTGATCCGGGAGGAACTGGCGCGGTGAGCCGCGCTCCGCGTGTAAAATGTAAAACAAGAATGATCATGGACCGCTCCAGGCAAATCATACGAACCAGCGTCATCGGCATCATTGCCAATGTGCTTCTGGCTGGATTCAAAGCCCTCATCGGCTTGTTGGCACATTCCGTGGCCATCGTGCTGGATGCTGTCAACAACCTCAGCGACGCTCTTTCCAGCGTCATTACAATCATCGGCACAAAGCTTTCGGTCCGCCCGGCCGACCGGAAACATCCGTTCGGCCACGGCCGTGTGGAGTATTTTACGGCCATGATTATCGCCACCATTGTCTTGACCACGGGGATCACCTCGCTGGTCGAATCCGTCAAGAAGATCGTCAATCCCACGCTTCCGGAATACACCGCCGTAACCCTTATCGTGATCATCGCCGCGATCCTGACCAAGCTGGCGCTTGGATGGTATGTGCGCCGCCAGGGGAAGAAGCTGGAGAGCGACGCCTTGATCGCTTCCGGCTCCGATGCGCTCTTTGATGCGGTCATCACATTTGCGACGCTGGTTTCGGCCGGCGTGATGCTGATCTGGAATGTGTCGTTGGACGGTTATCTGGGCGCATTGATCTCCCTGATCATCGTCAAGGCCGGCATAGAGATGCTCGCTTCTCCCATCAATCAGTTGCTGGGCGCTCCGGCTTCGCGGGAACTGATCCGGCAGATCAAGTCGGAGGTTATGGGATTCGAGGGCGTGCAGGGCGTCTTTGACATCATCCTGCACAGTTACGGCCCCAACATGTCCATCGGCTCGTTGCACATCAGTGTACCTGACACGATGAGCGCTCACCAGATCCACGGTCTTACCCGGTCCATTTCCGAGATGATGATCGTCCGCCATGGCATCATCATGACGGTTGGCATCTATGCCAATGCCACGGGAGACAGTGAGTAGGCCCGGCTTCAAAAAGAAGTCATCCAGATCCTGTCCCTTCAGGAACACGTCCTGCAAGTCCACGGTTACTATTATTACCAGGATGAGAACAGGGTCTCCGTGGACGTCGTTCCCGATCGGACGGTTACCGATGACCTGGCCTTCGCGCAAAAACTGTCGGAACGGGTGAAAGAGGCACTCCCGGACCGGCAGGTCTGTATCGTAATCGATCACAATTACAGCGACTGAACCGGCCCGGCGGAGGAATGACTACGAAAAATCCCCCTCAGACTGATCTGAGAGGGATTTTTGTGGAGCATAGGAGAATAGAACGGTAGGATTTTAGGGTTTTAAGTAGTATTGTAACAAAGTGATAATCATTACTTTAATGCAATCATAGTAAATCGGGATTTATTTGGATTTTACGAAAATTGTGTATAACTTTGTGTACGAAAATAAAGATACGAGGTTATGCCAGTCAAGTTTTATCTGTCGCCTCAAGCCAATAAAGCAGGCGAAAAACCCATACGAGTTTCCATAATGGTGAAGGGTGCCCGGTACCTCACCACCTGCGAGTATAAAGTCCCCGAGGCAGACTGGGTGCCCAGCAATCCTGACCCCAAGTTCCGTGACAAGCACAAGAACGAGTATGTGCTGAACAAGTCCGTCAATGCGAAGGGTGTCTCCGGCAAGATCATCAACACCAGGCTGAAGAAAATCGAGGCCCACTTTGCCGACTACGAACTGAACCAGCTGGTCAAGCCGAAGGACGAGGATCTGAAGGCCCAGTACCAGATAGCCCTCGGTCTTCCGGACGAGGCTGTGGAAGTCGTTCCCAAGGAGAAGAAGATAGGCCTCTTCACGCGCCTAAAGGAATTCATTGCGGAAGAGAGTGCCGCCAATGGCTGGGCCTATGCCACCCTCCAGTGCTGGACTACCTTCACCCACCACCTGACTGCATTCAATGCCCGCTGCACCTTCGACACCTTCAACGAGACCGGCATCAACAAATTCGTGGTGTATCTTCGCTCCAAGTGCGGCCTGGAGGAGAAGAGCGTCCAGAAGCAATTCAACAACCTGCGTTGGTTCCTGTACTGGGCCATCCGCAAGGGCTACTGCAGGGAGCTTACCATCAAGTCATACCGGCCCAAGTTCAAGGTCCTGGAGAAGCCTGTCATCTTCCTGACGAAGGAGGAACTGCTGCACCTGTACCGCTTCGAGATTCCCAAGAACGGCACCAAAGTCAAGCTGCTCGATATGAATGGCCAGGAATACGAGAAAGAGGTCGAGGATGCCGGCGGCATGTCCAAGACCAGGGACTGCTTCTGCTTCTGCGCTTTCACCTCGCTCCGCTATTCCGATCTGGCCAACCTCAAGCGGACGGACATTGAA
>JAAYCA010000053.1 GCA_012744435.1 Bacteroidales bacterium | reverse complement strand
TCGGGTTGGTGGTCTTCAAGGCCTTGCGGAAGGCGCGGAATTCCTTGCGGTCCTTGTCCACGTTGACGGCGTAGAAGTCCAGGGGGAACTCCGCCTGCGCGAGCACGGTGGGCAGGGCATAGGTCTCGAGGCGGCATTTCGCGCAGCCGGGCGAGTAGAAGAAGAGCACGGAGGCCCGGTCGGCGGAAGGGAGGCTGCGGCGGCCGCCGCAGGGGGTGCGCAGCGTCAGCCGAGGCGCCGGCATGCCGAGCAGGGTCGAGCGGTTCTCGAGGGCGAAGCGCTCGGCTTCGAACAGCTCGAATTCGCTGCGCGTCTCCACCTTGCCGCTGGCGATCCATTCGTCGAAGACGTGCATGGCCACGGCCTCCTCGCCCATCACGCGGCTGAAGCGGTAGTGGTCGAAGACGGACAGGGCCACGTGCTGGCGCGTGAGCGAGTCGCGGCACGACTCGATCAGCGCGTCGAACTCGGCGTTCTTGACGGAAACGTCCTCGCGCAGCAGTGCGCCGTAGAACTGCGTCAGCAGGCTGTCCAGCCCGGCGTAGCGCCCGGTCGTATCGATCTGTGCCGCAAGCCTGGGGCTGCAGCACAAAGCAAGCAGGACCGGGAGCAGCCACTTTCTCATGACGCCTCGGGAAGGATGACCCCCTCGGGGAGGAACTGGGACGTGTCGCCGTGGTGGCGCAGCAGGTCGCGTACGGCGGAGGAAGAAATGTGGGCGAACTCCTGCGCCGTCGGGATGATGATCGTCTCGATCTCGGGGGCGAGGCGGCGGTTGGCGTCCGCGATGGCCTTCTCGTTATCGAAGTCCATCATGTTGCGGATGCCCCGCACGATGTGGCGGATGCCCAGCTGGCGGCAGATGTCGATGGTCAGGCAGTCGTATTCCACAATGCGCACGCGATCGCCCAGATGGGCCGTGGCCTGGCGGACGATATCGACCTTCTGCTCGCTGGAGAAGAAGCCGCGCTTGTCCTGGTTGATACCGACGGCAACGACCACGACATCGAACATCGTCAGCGCCCGGCCGAGGATATTGAGGTGGCCCGCGGTGAACGGGTCGAAGGATCCCGGAAATAGTGCTATTGTGTTCATAACAAACAAATATAGGCAAAAATTGCGTATATTTGGACGATGACCGTAAAAATCGAACCCTCCTGGCGCGAAGCGCTCCAATCCGAATTCGACCAGCCCTACTTCGCCGCCCTCGCGCAGCAGCTGCATGCCGAGAAGGCGGCCGGACGGACCATCTTCCCGCCGGGCGGGCAGATCTTCCGGGCCTTCGACCTCTGTCCCCTGGACGCGACCAAGGTCGTGATCCTGGGCCAGGATCCCTACCACGGCTACGGCCAGGCCATGGGCCTGTGCTTCAGCGTGCCGCAGGGCGTTCCGGCGCCGCCGTCGCTGAAGAACATCTTCCGGGAGATCGAGACGGACCTGGGCGTGGGCATGTCGGGGAGTCCGGACCTCACCCCGTGGGCCCGGCAGGGCGTGCTGCTGCTCAACGCGGTGCTGACGGTGCGGGCCGGCGAGCCGACCTCGCACGGCGGCATCGGCTGGCAGACCTTCACCGACGCCGTGATCCGCACGGTCAGCGAGCGGCGCGAGGGCGTGGTGTTCCTGCTCTGGGGCAACTATGCCCGCAGCAAGGCGCCGCTGATCGACGGCACGCGCCACCTCGTGCTCGAGGCGGCGCACCCTTCACCGCTAGCGCGCGGCGCCTTCTTCGGCTGCCGCCACTTCTCCCGCTGCAACGCATACCTCGCCGCCCACGGGCAGGTGCCGGTCGACTGGAAACTGTAACCGCCGCCGCATTGAGGCCCGTCCCGCGGAAAGCTGATACCCCGGCTTTCCCGGCTTTCCCGGCTTTCCTGCTTTCCCGCTTTTCCCGCTTTTCCCTGCTTTCCCATTTCTCCATCAGCCCTCTACTTCTGCGCTGCGCCTCCGCCTTCCTCCCCTGCCGATTTCGCGTGATTTGTAAAGCGCTGGCTAAGAGACTATTAAGAAGAACAGGGGTGCTGTTTTAAGGCACCCCTGATTCTCTTAAAACACTGCTGCTCAACTGTTTGCTCATCACGCTGCTTGATTACACGCTGCTTGACCACGACGTCGCTTGATTTCACTGCTTGATTACACCACTTGATCACACACCGCTTGATCACGCCGCTTGATTTTACACTGTTGATCACGCCGCTTGATTGCACCGCATGATTACACCGCATGATCACGCTGCTTGATTACGCCACTCCGATTTTAGCGTGATTTGTAAAGCGCTGGCTGAGAGACTATTAAGAAGAACAGGGGTGCTGTTTTAAGGCACCCCTGATTCTCTTAAAACACTGCTGTCCAACCGTTTGCTCATCACGCTGCTTGATTTCACACTGCTTGATCACGCCGCTTGACTACACCATTGCTTGACCACGACGTCGCTTGATTTCACTGCTCGATTACACCACTTGATCACACCGCATGATCACGACGTCGCTTGATTTCACACTGCTCGATTACACCACTTGATCACATTGCTTGTTTTCACGCCACTTGATCACACCGCATGTCCTTGATCTGGCGGGTGGCTGCTCAATGGATCTGGCGCCGGGAGAAGTCCGGGAAGCATCAGAGACAATGAAAGAACTTGCGGACCTGCACCTCATTCGCTGAGGTGGCATGAAGAAACAGACGCTGCAGTTTGTCTCGTTCCGTCTTCTCCAGATGAAGCAGCTTCCAATCCTCGAACAAGCCGTTGCGTGTCGCGAGGGCGGCCATTTCCCGATAGGGAATGTCAGAAGAAGGGTCGAAGGCCTCCCCGACATCGAACTCTTTTCCGGCGGAGGCTTTTGCTGCCAACATCAGGTTTCGCTCTCCATCGAACAGCTCCGTCACTTCGTTGTAAGCGATAAAACTGTATTTATCAATGATATAGTCGCATAACTGCTCCTGCTCCGCGCGTGTCAGGGGCTTGAACAGGCGACGCAACGCGGAAGGAATGAGATAACGCCCTGCGGCGCATTCCCCGTCCACATAGTCGCAAGCGCAGCGGAGACGGAACGAAACGTTCCGCTTGACGAGTTTCGGGGTAAACGGGTAGGCCTCCCCGCAGTGCGCCAGAAAGGTCCAGCGGTCCTCCACCGCCCGCGTAACGAGGTGTTTCTCTACGGGGTTGTTCAACAGATAAATGATGCTGGAACGCTTCTCCTTGTCCGACACGCGCATCGCACGGCCGAAAGGACGTTTGAATAAGGCGCCGCTTCGTCTGCGGTCCGCATTGACGACCCGGGTAAAAATGGAGAGCACGGTACCGAAAAAGGCACGGAGATGGGCCAGGTCCACGGCACGGAGCATCATGTGGAAATGGGTGAACATCAGGCACAGGCCCAGGACAATCATATTGAACCTCCTGGCACATACCGAGACGATGGTGTAAAAACAAAGACGATCGGAGATGCGGTAGAAGAGAACGCCGCCATCTTTCGTAATAGAATAAACATGGTGCCACGCACCGCGCATGATCCGCTTGCTTCTCATAGTTCAGTTCTTTGTACAAATATGGCAATTATTCCAGAGGATTACAATGGCGGACCACCAACCGGCACACCGTGAGTTGTAAATGACTATCTGTTAAATAATTAAGAAGAACAGGGGTGCCTCAAATAGACACCCCTGTTCTTCTTAAAATACTGCTGTCCAGCTAGTTGCCCATCACGGCAGCAGACCGAAGATCCGCCGGGCGGGGCCGGCGAATGACGGAAGCAGCGGCAAATCGCGGACTCGGCGGCGAATGACGGATGCCGCAGCAAATCGCAGACTCAGCGGCGAATCACGGATGCGGTGGCAGCAGGTTGCCCCCTGCAGGCATTTAGCGAAAGCTATTTTTCTTGCCTGCAGGGGGCAAACCTGCTGCCGCCGCCGTCAGGACGGAGCAGAAGAGAAACCTGCTGCCGCCGCCGTCAGGACGGACCAGAAGAGAAACCTGCTGCCACCGCCGTCAGGACGGACTAGAAGATGAACCGGGTGACGTCCTGGATGGTCTTGACATAGCGGAAATCCAGGCCGCGGATATAGATCTCCTTGATGTCCTCGATGTCCTTGCGGTTGTCTTCCGAAATGACGATCGTGTGGACGCCTGCGCGCTTGGCGGCGAGGATCTTCTCCTTGATGCCGCCGACCGGCAGCACGCGCCCGCGCAGGGTCATCTCGCCGGTCATGGCGATGCCCTTGCGGACTGCTTCACCGCGCAGCGCGGACACCATCGAGCTCACCATCGTGATGCCGGCCGACGGACCGTCCTTGGGCGTGGCCCCTTCGGGCACATGCACGTGGAGGTCCTTCGCGGCGAACTGCTCGGAAGTCATCTTCGCCATGTCCGGGTGGGCCTTGATGTACTGGTAGGCGATGGTCGCCGACTCCTTCATCACGTCGCCGAGATTGCCGGTCATGGTCATGACGCCCTTGCCGCCCGACACCGAGCTTTCCACGAAGAGGATCTCGCCGCCCATCTGGGTCCAGGCGAGGCCCGTCACGACTCCGGGGGCTTCGTTGCCCTTTTGCAGGTCGTGGAAATTGGTCGGCAGGCCGAGGTATTCCTTGAGGTGCTCTTTCTTGATGGTCTGCGGGTACTCCTGTCCGAGGGCGATCTTCTTTGCGGTGACGCGTGCCAATTTGGCAATCTGCTTCTCCAGGCCGCGCACGCCCGATTCATGGGTGTACTCGTCGATGATCCGGGCCAGGGCCGTCCTGTCGATCTTGAGCCCGCTCTTGGGGATGCCGTGCTCCTCGAGCTGCTTGGGCACGAGGAACTTCTTCGCGATCTCCATCTTCTCCTCGGCGAGGTAGCCCGTCACGTTGATCAGCTCCATGCGGTCCAGCAGCGCCGGCTGGATGGGGGCGGTGCTGTTGGCCGTGGTGATGAACAGGACGTTGGACAGATCGTAGTCCAGATCCAGGTAATTGTCGTGGAAGGTGCCGTTCTGCTCCGGGTCGAGCGCCTCGAGCAGGGCCGAGGACGGATCGCCCTTGAAGTCGGCGGAGAGCTTGTCCACCTCGTCCAGCACGATCACCGGATTGGAGGTGCCGGCCCGGGCGATGCCGTTGAGGATACGGCCCGGAAGGGCGCCCACGTAGGTCTTGCGGTGGCCGCGCAGCTCGGCTTCGTCATGCATGCCGCCCAGGGCGATGCGCACGTACTTGCGCCCGAGCGCCCGGGCGACGGACTTGCCCAGCGAAGTCTTGCCCACGCCCGGAGGGCCGTACAGGCAGAGGATCGGGGATTTCATGTTGCCCTTGAGCTTGAGCACGGCGAGGTACTCGACGATGCGGTCCTTGACCGTGTCGAGCCCGTAGTGGTCGTGGTCCAGCACCTTCTGCGCATGCCGGAGGTCCAGGTTGTCCTGGCTCATCTCGCCCCAGGGAAGGTCGAGCATGAACTCCAGGTAGTTGTACTGGACGCTGTAGTCCGGCGAGGAAGGGTTGTATTTCTCGAGCTTCGCGAGCTCCTTGGCAAAGGTCTCGCCGATCTCCTTGGGCCATTTCTTTTTCGCCGCGCGCTCGCGGAACTTCTCGAACTCCTGCTCGTCGTCCATGCCCAGCTCCTCCTGGATGGTGCGGAGCTGGTTGTTGAGGTAGTACTCGCGCTGCTGCTGGTCGATCTCGCTCTTGACCTTCTGGTTGATCTCCTGCTTGATCTTCATCAGCTCCGCCTGGGAGTCCAGGATGGTGAGCAGCTTGAGGGCGCGCACCTTGACGTTGTCGTACTCGAGCAGCTGGATCTTCGACTCGAAATTCTCCACCTCGATGGTCGTGGCGATGAAATTCACCAGGAAGCGGAAATCGTCGATCGCCTTGAGCGCGCCGATGGTCTCGCGCGTACCGATGTTGCTCGCGCGCAGCAGGTTGATGGCCTTGTCCTTCAGCGCTTCGGCGACGGCCTTGATGTCCGTGCTCCGCTGATCCTCCAGCAGCAGGTCCGGCAGATAGTGGACGCGGGCGGTGATATAGGGCTCGTAGCCGAGCACCGCGTCCAGCGACAGGCGCTTGAACGCCTGCAGGATGGCGGTGATCGTGCCGTCCGGCATCTCCAGGGTCTTGAGGACCTTGCACACGGAGCCGTAGCGGGCTAGGTCGTCCTCCTGCGGGTCTTCGACCATCACGTCGTTCTGCGGCACGGCGCCGATGAAGAAACCTTCCTTCTCGGCGTCCTGGATGAGGTGGACGGACTTCTCCCGGCCGATCGTGATGGGGAACACGGCACCCGGGAAGAGGACCGCGTTGCGGAGCGCCAGGACGGGCAGGATGTCCGGGAGTTCGGACTCGTCGATCTTCAGCAGACCTTCGCCCTGCATGACAGGGATGATGCTCACCTCAGCGCCGGCGGGAAGGAAAAAATCTTTATCTTGTCTCATATTCTTGCCAAAATGTCAGTAAACAATACATAATAATCCGGCGGGAAATATTGTCAATCTCCGTGCCAAGGACAAAAACTGCAAATATCATTTTGAATAATAAAAAAATAAGTCTATTTTTGCACTCCAAATCCGAACTATCAACGTATTAAATATTTAAACCATGACAAAAGCAGAAATCGTGAACGAAGTGGCAAAGGCCACCGGTATCGAGAAAGTGGCCGTCCAGACTGTGGTCGAGGCCGCGATGGAAAGTATCAAGTCTTCCCTGATCAAGGGCAACCCCGTGTATCTGCGCGGCTTCGGCAGCTTCATCATCAAGCACCGCGCCCAGAAGGCCGCCCGCAACATCACCAAGCAGACGACGATGACCATTCCGGCCCACGATATCCCGGCCTTCAAGCCGGCCAAGTCCTTCGTTGCGGCTGTCAAGTCCAAGTAATCCAATTTCTTTACCATGCCCAACGGAAAGAAGCATAAGAGACATAAGATGTCCACGCATAAGCGCAAGAAGCGCTTGCGTCAGAACAGACACAAGAAGAAGTAAGTCGAAAAAAGCCTGACGGGGGATCCGGCGGGCTTTTTCTTCATTTTGATGACAATGGAAACCGCGAAAACAGACAAAGACCTGGTGGTGGACGTAGGGTCCGCCGAGGTCCGGATCGCTCTGCTGGAAAACCACCGGCTGATCGAGCTGAACCGGGAATCGAACCAGGGTCAGAGCTTCACGGTGGGAGACGTCTACTTGGGAAAAGTCAAGAAGATCCTCCCTGCCCTGAACGCTGCTTTCGTGGACATCGGCGACAACAAAGAGGCCTTCATGCACTACCTGGACCTGGGTTTGCACTTCAAAGCGTTCGACTCGTTCGTCCGCGAGAGCAACCCCAACCGGGACCTCGGAAAGCTCTACTCCGGCATGAAGATCGGTCCGGCCCTCGCAAAGGAGGGACGCATCGAAGACCACCTCAAGGTAGGGCAGATGGTGATCTCCCAGATCACCAAGGAGCCGATCTCCACGAAAGGATCCCGGTTGACTGCGGAGATTTCATTGGCAGGACGCAACATTGTACTGCTCCCCTTCGCCGAGAAGGTGAGCGTTTCCCAGAAGATCTCCTCCAAGGAGGAGAAAAAGAGGCTTGAGACCCTTGTCCGGAGCATCCTCCCCAAGAACTACGGCGCCATCATCCGGACCGCCGCGGAAGGCAAGATGGCCGCCGTCCTGGTGGCCGAGCTGCGCCTGCTCATCGAGAAATGGGAAGGATCCTGGAAGAGAGTGGCCGCATCCAAGGGGGTGAAACTCCTCTTCACCGAGTACTCCAAGACCACCACCGTACTGCGTGATCTGCTCAACGACACGTTCACCAACATCCATGTCAACGACAGGAAGGTGTTCGAAGAGACGCGCAAGTACATCTCCCTGATCTCTCCCGAACAGGAGAAGATCGTCAAGCTCTACGAAGGCAGGGAGCCGATCTTCGACCATTTCGAAGTGACGCGCCAGATCAAGAGCTCCTTCGGCAAGGTGGTACCGATGAAGCAGGGTGCGTATCTCGTCATCGAGACCACCGAGGCGCTGGGCGTCATCGACGTCAACAGCGGCATCCGGGCCAAGACCAACGACCAGGAGGAGAACACCTTCGAGGTCAACAAGCTGGCAGCCGAAGAGATCGCCCGCCAACTGCGTCTGCGCGATATGGGCGGCATCGTCATCGTCGATTTCATCGACATGGCCAAGGCCGAACACCGCAACGACCTGTACAAGTACATGCGGGATCTCATGGAGACCGACCGGGCCAAGCACAACGTGCTGCCCCTCACCAAATTCGGCTTGATGCAGATCACCCGTCAGCGGATCCGTCCGGTGACGGAGATCAACACGACAGAGAAATGTCCCCTTTGCCACGGCACCGGACGGATTACGTCCACCGTGGTCATCGACGAAGAGATCGAGCGCAAGATCGCCGACCTTGTCGAGAAGGGACAGAAGACGATGACCGTCCGGGTAAGCCCGATCCTCGGGGCCTACCTGACGCGCGGATGGAATTCCTTCCTCCGCAAATGGAAACACAAGTACAAGTGCAAGCTGGAGCTGACAGAACTGACAGAACACAGCATCCTGCAGTATGAAATCGTGGACGAAAAAGGAAAGGCGCTCGACTAGGGCGCCTTTCTTTTTTGCAAAAGGTTTGTTATCTTTGAGACAACAAAAACCCTTAAGCGATGAAGATCAGGATCCTTCGATTGTTGCTCCCGGCCCTGCTGCTGGCCACCCTGCAGGCCCCTTCGGCCGCGCAGGACAGCCAGGATGTCCTTGAGGCGCCTTCTGTCCGGATCACCGCCTACGGCGCCTCCGGCTGGATGGGTTACAGCCCGGACGAGATGGCCATCCTCACCACCAAGAAGAGCATCATGCTCGGCGTCTGGCATCCGTCCGCGCGCCGTTACGAGCGCAGCAGCACCCATAACGACGGCGACCGTGCCGGCCAGAACAAATACTACCGCTTCCTCGAAGACGGCAGCATCTGGTACGAGGATCTGTACCAGATCGGCGAGGTCGAGTCGGACGGCACGTTCCAGTCCGCCGGGACGCACGACGTCAAGCTGGTCGGCGACGACGTGATGATCGGCGGGGAGAAATACGGCTACATCACCGACGGCGGCGCCATCTACGTCCTCGACGACCTGGTGGCCAACTGCCTCGGCAAGGTGGACAAGCCGGTCGCCGCCTTCATCGTCTTCTGCACCATCTTCACCCAAGAGTACCTCGACGGGTACAAGACCGCCAAAGTACAGCTCGACGCCTCGGCGGAGCAGGCACGCGCCCGGGCGCGGGCCCAGGCGGCCGCGAACCAGCAGCGGCAGCAACAGCAGCCGCAACAGGCTTCCGGCAACGCCGGCAACCGCCGCCACGCCAGCTACATCGACGGCCAGGGCGGCAATGTCCGCGCGCTCGACGGCCGCCGCAACGCGATCGGCCGCACCGGCGTCGTGGGCGGTGACATCTATGTCTACACCGGCACGGGCGGCTCCGTCTCCACGGGCAAGATCCGCAGGATGGGCGACGGCTACACCGTGGACTTCCGCGGCAGCACCAACGTGTACCGCATCGGCAAATTGGGCGACGACCTCGTCTTCTACGGCTCCAACGGCGTCTCGGTCGGCAAGGTCAGGCACAACGGCGCCATGCGCCGCTACGAGGCCCAGCGCGATGGCTCCACGGCCACGATCGCGGAGTTCCCCGACAGCATCGACCCGGTCTGCGCCGCACTCCTCTTCTACAATTTCTTCGACTGATATAAAACGAACCCGAAATGAATGGCATTTGGTTCCTGATCCTGGCCGTGATGCTCGCCTCGTTCATCGTGCAGCGGGTGCTCACGAGCCGTTTTGAAAAATACTCCGGAGAGCCCTCCCCGCACGGGCTCACGGGCGCTGACGTGGCGCGGATGATGCTTCAGCAGAACGGCATCACCGACGTCACGGTCCAGTCCGTGGACGGCAAGCTGACCGACCACTACAACCCCCAGACCAAGACGGTCAACCTCAGCGAGGGTGTATATGGCAGCGCCTCCATCGCGGCGGTGGCCGTGGCCGCGCACGAGACCGGCCACGCCCTCCAGCACGCGCAGGGCTATGCTCCGCTCAAACTCCGCTCCGCGCTGGTGCCCGTGGTGACCTTCGCCAACAACACGGTCCAGTGGGTGCTGCTCGCCGGGGTGCTCCTGATCAACATCTTCCCGACGCTGCTGTGGATCGGCATCGCCCTCTTTGCGATGACGACCTTCTTCAGCTTCGTCACGCTTCCGGTCGAGATCAACGCCAGCCAGCGGGCCGTCCGCTGGCTGGAGAGTGCCGGTGTCGTGGATGCGGGGACGCGCCCCATGGCGGTGGACGCCCTCAAGTGGGCGGCCTACACCTACGTCATCGCCGCCATCGGCTCCCTCGCCACCCTGTTCTATTACATTTCT
Organism: Bacteroidales bacterium; assembly: GCA_012744435.1. GTDB lineage: Bacteria > Bacteroidota > Bacteroidia > Bacteroidales > UBA932 > Cryptobacteroides. The sequence continues at coordinate 6,252 of JAAYCA010000053.1, read as the reverse complement.
ATAGGCAATAGCCGCAGATAGAGGCAGCCTCCGGCAGAGCCCCCTCCGGACCTGTGCCACCCTCGGCATCATAAGAGGGAGGGGCCCACGGCTTGCCGTGGGAGGAGTCGCGAAGCGACGGTCAGGAGGGGGCTGCTGTCGGAGGTGCCGGATTCAACTATGGACAGCGTAAGAATAGACAAGTATTTGTGGGCGATCCGGATATTCAAGACCCGGAGCGACGCCACGGATGCCTGCAACGGCAACAAAGTCAAGCTTGCGGGCGTCAACGCGAAGCCGTCCAAGGCCGTCAAGGCCGGCGACGTGCTGGAGATCCGCAAGGGCCCGGCCCTGTTCACCTACCGGGTCCTGAAAGTCACGGAAAGCCGCATGGGCGCGCCGCTCGTGCCGGAATACGCCGAAGACCTCACGCCCGAAAGCGAACGCGCCAAGCTCCATGCGCCGAAAGAAACGGTCGTGCTGCAGCGCGACCGCGGTGCCGGGCGACCGACCAAACGCGACCGGCGCCAGCTCGAAGACCTGCTGGACTCCCTGGATTAGTTTCTGCGTGCAGCCGCGGGCTTGCCCGCCAGGGGCAAATAAAAAGCTGTCGCAAAATGCCCCCGGAGGGCAAGTCCGCCGCTGCCGTTAGAGATACATCGCGTGCCGCACTTTCTCGGCGGCCGCTTCTCCCTTGATGCCGCGCAGGATCTCCAGCGCGAAGGCGACGGCATGGCCGGCGGAACGGCCCGTGACGATGCGTCCGCAGCGCACGGCCGGCTGCGGCGTGTACACGGCGCCCTTCGCGACGAGGGCATCCTGGAATCCGTCGAAGCAGGTGAACGTCACCCCCCGGACATCCTCCAACTGGCTGAGCACCAGCCCCGGCGCCGCGCAGATCGCAGCCACGGTGCCCCCGGCGGCATAATGCTGCCGCATCAGGGAGATCAGCGGCGTGCAGGCAGCGAGCCCTTTCGAGCCGGGCATGCCGCCCGGAAAGATCATCACATCGTCCGCCGTCGTGCCGGCCGGATCCGTATCCAGGTCCGGCAGGAACGCCTCGGCGTTGACCAGCACACCGTGCGAAGATTCGACGATGGGGTCGTCCGTCAGGGCGACCAGGGTCGTGTCGACGCCGCCCCGGCGGAGCACGTCGTTGGTGGCGAGGGCCTCGACATCCTCGAAGCCGTCGGCCAGGAAAATATACACACCTTTCATCAGAAACGATTTACAACGCTAAAATACGATAATTTTTCGTACCTTTATCACCTTAGTATGAACAGGGTCCTCATTTCACTCATCCTCCTGTGCGCCTGCGCCCGTGCCGTGTCCGCGCAGGAACTGACTTTCAGGACCTCGCTCTCCTGCCTGACGGATCTGACGGAGATCCGGAAGATGTCCTCTTCGGTGTCCTATCCCGCCTTCGACCTCAAGCTGGGCTGGCAACTGCCCCGGGATGCATCGTACTACGGCGCCTTCGTCGGATTCAGCGTCCGGCTCAACCGCTTCGTCCAGTCCGACTACATGGAATTCACCGTCGGCAAACATTTTTGACACTGATAACCACAAATCATGATTGAACCCATGAAACGAATTCTCTCCCTTACCCTGGCACTGGCCCTGACGCTTCCGTTCGGCGCCGGCGCCCAGTCCTTCAACCACCTGTCCCTCGGTCTCGGTGCGGGCACGGACGGCCTCGGCCTCGAGCTCGCCTCCCCGATCGGAAGCCACCTGGAGCTGCGCGCCGGCTACGGCATGGCCCTCGGCCTCCTGGGTTACACCTTCAAGGACCTGTCGATACCCGAGCATCCCGGCAGCGCCTCCGGCTCATCCGTCAAGGTCCCCATCACCGCCAAGCTGGGCATGAGCGACGCCCGCCTGCTGCTGAACATCTACCCGTCCGGGACGGGCGGCTTCCACTTCACCGTGGGCGCCTACATGGGTGCGCAGCGTTTCGCCCGCGCCACGGCGACGGGCCTGCCCAATGACTACAACACCGCCGGCATCGAGGTGGACGACTACCTCGTCAAAGCCGACGGCGGCGTGCTGGACGCCTATCTGGGTGCTCCCGGCCTCGGCGCTCCGGCCTTCGCCGTCAAGCCCTACGTGGGCGTCGGTTTCGGCCGCGCCGTCGATCCCGACAAGCGGGTAAGCTTCGTGTTCGACCTCGGCGCCCAGTACCAGGGAAAGCCGGGCATCTGGGCCTCAGGCGAAGGCCTCACCGGCCGCGTCAAGGACGTGCAGATCGCCCCGGAAAGCCTGGGCGACGCCTCTGCGACCATCGACAAATACGCGGGCTACCTCACGTTCTGGCCCACGCTCAATTTCCACCTTTACGTCAAGCTTTTCTAATCCCACGCATATGAAAAAGACGATTTTTGCCGCCCTGGCAGCTCTGCTGCCCCTGTTCATCTCCTGCGGCAACCAGAATAACACCGAAGAAGGCTTCGAAGAGCCCCGCTTCGTCCAGAGCGCCGGCCAGCTCATCCCCGCTTCCGGCACCCTCCAGAGCGTCGATCTCTCCGAGAGCGGCATCTTCGTCGTCGGCGAGACGACCGGCGGCGGTGGCGGCCAGACCCTCAAGGCCCGGACCAAGGCGGGCGACGGTTCCGGGACCAAATACACCTCCGGCGAATACGAAGTCAACGGCAACGTTTACACCCTGAAGGGCTGGGGCACCCTCGAGTTCAGCAACACCGCCTCCGGCGACGTCGAGCTGACATACACCCCGAGCGGCAAGAGCGCCGTCACGGTGAACGCCCGCTTCACCAAGTCCACCGCGGGCTCTGACATCTACCGCTCCTGGCGGGTGGACAAGACCCGCGTGACCCTGGTCCAGGGCGCGACCACCTACGCCGCCGAATTCTCCGGCTGCGACTTCAACGAGGTCGCGGACTTCTTCGAAGACAACGGCCACGCCCTTTCCGACGACATCCCGTCGGGCCGCCGCATCAGCACCCTCTCCATCACCGGTGCCGGCGCCCTTTTCTTTGTCTACAACGACGGCGCTGTCGACGTGGGCAGCTGCACCGTCTCCGGCAACGTGCTGAACTACGTCTGGGCGGACAGCAGTATGGGCTACTCCTTCGAGACGGGCCGCGTCAGCTTCAGCTTCCAGGACGGCAAGTGCATCTTCGTGATCGAAGCCAAGCTGGACGGCAACACCACCGCCTCGGTCAAACTGGTCCTTGACGACATCGACTAGTGGAAGAAGAAAAGAAACTGTATCCCCTGAAGTTCTGCTCCCTGCAGGACGACTACCCCTGGGGCGGCGAGACCTTCGTGCTCGCCGACCTGGGGTATCGCGATTCGCTGGTCCGCGAAGGATGGCTCGCCGGCAACAGCCTCTCCGAGCTGATGGACACCTACCTCGACCGCGTGGTCGGGGACGGCGTGTATGAGTTCTACGGGCGGCAGTTCCCGCTGTGCGTGCGGCTGATCCGCTGCCGCGGCCGCATGCCGCTCCGGGTCCATCCGGACGACGAGACCGCCGCGCAGCGTTACGATTTCCTGGGCAAGGAGAAGCTCTGGTACGTGCTCCGCGCCGGCGCCGGCGCCCGCCTGATGGCAGGCTTCCGCCGCGACACGGACGCCTCCGAAGTATATGCGAAATGCCTGGACGGCAGCGTGGAAGACATTCTCAACGTCGTCGCCCCGCACCCGGGACAGGCCCTGCGCATCCCGGCCGGCACGCCGCACGCCGCTGCCGGCGACGTGGAAATCCTCGAGATCGGGGAGTCCTCGCCGATGGATTTCTGCCTCTGCGGCTGGGGAGAAGAGGTCCATCCGGACGAATTCGATCCGGCCCTCACCCTCGTGGACGCGTTGGATTTCATCGATTACCGGCAGTTTCAGGCCAAATCCGCCGCCTCCGGCCGCACCCGGCCCGTCGCTCCCGGCTCGACCGGGGATCCCGTTCCCGGCGCCGAACTGCTGGTCGCTCTGCCGCAGCTCCGCGTCGAACGCATCCCCCTGGTTGCCGCGCTGCAGTTCAGCCGCGAGCTGGGTCCCTTCCTGCTCTATAGCTGCGTGCGGGGAGCTGCTTCGCTGCAGCTTTCGCTGCCGGGCTCAGCACCGTCGCCGGGCACCTCTCGGCCGGGCGGCGGCTCTCCACTGTCCGATGACCGGGGCCTCGACGTGACCCTTCGCGCCGGCGAGACCGTCCTGGTCCCCGCCGAGGTCGCGTCGTTCGCGCTCGTCCCGACCGAGCGCGACACCGTCCTGCTCGAATCCACCGTCGTCCCCGACGACACCGACCCCTATATCAACCCCGCCGCCGCCCCGACGCTCCCGGACGACGACTAAGCACCGCGTTTTTTTAAGTCGTTGATTGCTAGTATTTTACAAATTTACTCCGGGGAATTTTCCCCGGAGTAAATTTGTAAATAGCAGAATACCAGCAGATTACGAAAACGGCCGCCAGCTACTGTGCAACCATCAGCTACAAGGCTGCGGCGAGGGCCTGGTCGAGGTCGGCGATGATGTCGCGGACGTCCTCCAGGCCGATGCTCAGGCGCATTAGCTCCGGATCCACGCCGGCTTCGTGCAGCTGCTCGTCGCTGAGCTGGCGGTGCGTGTGGGAGGCCGGGTGCAGGATGCAGGTGTAGCAGTCAGCCACGTGGGTCTCGATGGTGACGAGTTTCAGGCTGTCCATGAAGCGTTCCACGGCGGCGCGTTCGGCGTTGAGCGCCAGCGCCATCACGCCGCAGGAGCCTTCCGGAAGGTATTTCTGCGCCAGGGCGTGGTCGGGATCGTCCGGGAGACCGGGATAGTGGATCCATTTCACGGCCGGATGGCCGTGGAGGTATTCCGCCACCTGCTGCGCCGCTTCGCAGACGTGCTTCATCCGCACGGCGAGGGTCTGGATGCCGAGGTTGAGGTAGAAGGCGTTCTGCGGGCTCTGGATGGAGCCCAGGTCGCGCATCAGCTGGCTGGTGGCCTTGGTGATGTAGGCCAGTTTGCCGAATTTCTTCGTATAGGTCAGACCGTGGTAGGACTCGTCCGGGGTGGTGAGGCCGGGGAATTTCTCCGCCTGCGCCTCCCAGTCGAAATTGCCGCTGTCGATGATGGCGCCGCCGACCGTGGTGCCGTGGCCGTCGAGGTATTTCGTGGTGGAATGCGTGACGATGTCGGCGCCGAACTCGATGGGACGGCAGTTCACCGGCGTGGGGAAGGTGTTGTCCACGATGAGGGGCACGCCGTGCCGGTGCGCGATGCGCGCAAGGCGCTCGATGTCAAGCACGCGCACGCCGGGGTTGGTGAGCGTCTCGCCGAAAAGGAGCTTGGTGTTGGGCCGGAAGGCCGCTTCGATCTCCTCGTCGGAGGCGTTCTGGTCGATGAACGTCACCTCGATGCCCATCTTGGGGAAAGTGACCCCGAAGAGGTTGTAGGTGCCGCCGTAGATGGCCGAAGTGGTGATCATGTGGCCCCCGGCCTCGCAGATGTTGAAACAGGCGAAGAAATTGGCGGCCTGCCCCGACGAAGTCAGCATGCCCGCGACCCCGCCCTCCAGGGCCGCGAGGCGGGCAGCGACGCGGTCGTTCGTGGGGTTCTGCAGGCGGGTGTAGAAGTAGCCGGGCTCTTCGAGGTCAAACAGGCGGCCCATCTGCTCGCTGGTGCTGTACTTGAAGGTCGTGCTTTGGATAATCGGCATCTGCCGGGATTCACCGTTTGCCGGCTCCCAGCCAGCCTGGACACACAAAGTGCCGGAATGGAGTTTCTGTTTCATCTTACAATTGCTAACCGTAACCGCAAATATAATCATTTTTGCCGTGCGACACCTCCCCCGTTAGCTGTTTTTAGTAATCGGTTCATAATCAATGAAGTACTAGAAGTGGCGGGGTGCTTTTTTACCCTGTCACTTTTTGCAAGTAATTGATAAATATTAATTTATGGGAAGCAGGGTTAGCGGGGCGGACCTGCTACCATTGACTAAAGTAATCGATTTCGCCCGTGGACGGTAAGTCTCTGAATGACTGATAGATAGTGAATCATCTCCCTCTGTTTTCGGGTAGAGGTAATCGTGTAAATAATTATATATCAATCGATTACTCTCCACGGCCGGATCAAGTTAGTTAGTTCTCAAGCTACCTGGGTGAGCCTTCTGCTGGGCTCGCACTTCGCCTGCCGCTGGGCTCGCACTCCGCCTGCCGCGGGTCTTGCAATCCGTTGCCGGCAATTCTGCAATCCCGCTGCCGATATCTTATGCAGCCCGTTTTCGTAAATGATTGGATAGCTGTTTGTTATGATTTTACTTGCGGGCTTTTTCCCTCG
>JAAYCA010000052.1 GCA_012744435.1 Bacteroidales bacterium | reverse complement strand
TTGACGTCTCCTTATTTTCGGCATATCACTACTTTATTGAAACGCATTTCAATAAGGTAGTCATAAATGTAAATAAATCAAATGCTTATATGGTGTTTCACCAACCGAAAATGTCTATTATATCGGAATAAACGCGTCAACCCGGGAATAGTTCAAGCGAAGGCGTTTGGTTATACCTTGTCGCTCGTCCGAGGCAAGGGAATACAAAAAAAGCAGCAAAACTGGTTTGCTGCTTTTGCGGTGCGGACGAGGCTCGAACTCGCGACCTCCGGCGTGACAGGCCGGCATTCTAACCAAACTGAACTACCACACCAGTTTTCGTTGCCGAATGCGGATGCAAAGATAGATATATTTTGGATAATCGCAAGCGAGTTGGGAAATATTTTTTTCTGGCAGCTTCGCTTTTTGTCATTCTGCTGAAAAAGCCTTATCTTTGTATGTTTTACACGCGAAGAACAAAAAAACACGATATGAGAAAAATCGGATTCCTTATGACCGCCTTGCTGTTGGGCCTGACCCTGAGCCTGCAGGCCCAGATGACCGACGACCAGGTGGTGGAATATGTCAAGACGGCCCTTTCCTCCGGCAAGACCCAGGAGCAGGTCGGCAAGGAACTGCTTCAGCTTGGCGTCACCCAGGAGCAGGCGGAGCGCATCTATGCGCGTGTGCGGGCGCAACAGGGCTCCGGCACGCAGGAGACCGGAGCGGAGAGCGAAGGCTTCGGGCGCAATTCCGGCGCTGCCGGCCGGCGGACCCTCCGGGAGCAGACCTACGAGCAGGATTATTTCGAGAACCAGCGGACCGTCCAGCCCAGGAAGCGGACGCGCCGGACCGTCACGCTGGATCCAAACCGAGATCAAAGCAGCTTTGACCGGCAGACGGAAGCGCTCAACAAAGGGACGGATTTCACTGCCATGATGGAGTCCGTGCGCCAGCCCGGTTCTTCCGGGGAGATCCCCGACAGTCTGCTGATCTTCGGTCTCGATATCTTCGACGGGGAGAATCTTACCTTCGAGCCGAACGAGAACCTGGCCACCCCGGAGACCTACCAGCTCGGTCCCGGCGACCAGTTGCTCATCGAGATCTTCGGCTACAGCGAAGGCTCCTACAACAAGACCATTTCTCCCGAGGGCACCATCAACATCAGCCAGATCGGCCGGGTGCAGCTCGGCGGCCTCACCATCAAGGAGGCGCGGGAGAAGCTTCGCCGCGCCCTGGTGTCCAAATACGCCAGCGTGGGCGGCAGCAATCCCAATTCGACGGTCAGCATCACCCTGAGCAACATCCGCACCATCCAGGTGAACGTCATGGGTGAAGTGGAGATGCCCGGCACGTTCCGGCTGTCCCCTTTTGCCACCGTTTTCAATGCACTCTACAATGCCGGGGGCGTGACGGAGAACGGCTCCATGCGTGCCATCAAGGTCATCCGCTCCGGCGAGCAGATCGCCACGGTGGATGTGTACGGGTATTTGTTCAACGGCCGTTCCGACAGCGACATCACCCTGAAGGAAGGGGATGTGGTGATCGTGCCGCCGTATGTCAACCTGGTGCGCGCCGGCGGCAATGTCAAGCGCCCGATGTTCTATGAGCTCGCGGAAGGCGAGACCCTCTCCGACCTGGTCCAGTATGCCGGCGGTTATTCCAGCAAGGCCCACCAGGACGACATCCGGGTGATCCGCCAGCTGGGCGCCGAGCGCCAGATTTATACCGTGAAGCAGCCGGACGTCGCCGGCTTTGCCATGGCGGACGGCGATGAAGTCTATGTCGAGGCCACGATGGAGCGCTTCTCCAACAAGGTGGAGATCAAGGGCGCCGTGTTCCGTCCCGGCATGTATGAATACGGCGGCGGGATCGCCACGGTGCGCCAGCTGATCGATGCGGCGGGCGGCCTGAAGGAAGATGCCTTCACCGGCCGGGCCGTGCTGGTGCGGGAGAAGGAGGACCTGACCTTCGAGTCGCGCAGCGTGGATCTCGCGGGCATCCTCGCGGGCCGCGCCGACGACATCCTGCTCCGCAAGAACGACATCCTGACCATCTCCAGCAACAAGGATCTTTCCGATCCTGGGACCCTGACCATCAACGGCTATGTCCAGAATCCCGGCGTGTTCCCGTTCGTGGCCAACACGACGGTCGAGGACCTGATCCTGCTGGCTGGCGGCCTGCTGGACGGAGCCTCGCTGTCCCGCGTGGATATCGCCCGGCGGGTGTCGGATCCTTATAGCCAGATGCCCTCGGATACGGTCGGCCAGACCTTCACGTTCGCCCTGCGGGAGGGCCTGCTGGAGAAGGAAGGAGAGCGTTTCGTGCTCGAGCCCTACGACGTCGTGTCCGTACGCCGGAGCCCTTCGTTCCGGACGCAGAAATTCGTCAGCGTCACGGGCGAGGTGCCCTTCCCGGGCGATTTCGTCCTGCTCAGCGAAGGCGAGCGGGTGTCCGAGCTCGTCAAGCGGGCCGGCGGCGCGACCAACCATGCCTTCCTGAAGGGTGCCACCCTGACCCGCCGGCTGACTGATGAGGAGCGCGTCATGCAGATTGCCAAACTCCAGATGCTGAGCGGTGCCGCCGCCTCCCGGGACTCCCTTGACCTGGATCAGATCCGGGTGGGAGACACCTACTCCGTAGGCGTCGAACTGGACAAGGCCCTGGCGCGGCCCGGTTCCGAGTATGACCTGATCCTGCGCGAGGGCGACCACATTTTTGTGCCCGAGCAGCTCAGCACGGTCCGCATCAGCGGCGCCGTGATGTATCCCAATACGGCCATCTACGTTCCCGGCAAGGGGGTTGAGCATTACATCAACGCCGCCGGCGGCTATGGTGCCCGTGCCCGTCGGAGCAGGGTCTATATTGTGTATATGAACGGCCGCGTCCAGAAGGCGGGGGCCGGGGGCAAGGTCGAGCCCGGCTGCGAGATCATCGTGCCGGAGCGTCCAGAGCGGAGAGGCATGACTACGGGTGAAGTGATGAGCATGGCCTCTTCCGCAGCCTCCCTGACAACGGTTGTGATCACCCTGGTGAACCTCCTCAAAAAGTAACTACGCCCTTTAGAGATGGAAGAAAACAAGAACTTCGAACCCCAGTACGCGGAGGAAGACTACGACGAAATCGACATCATGGAACTGCTCCGTAAGCTTTTCAAGGACTGGAGGCTGATCCTGAAATGGTGCGGCATCGCGGCTGTCGTCGGCCTCGTGGTCGCTTTCAGCATCCCCAAGGAATACACGGTCAACTCCAAGCTGGCTCCCGAAGTGGTGTCCAGGTCGGGCGGCGGCAACCTCAGTTCGCTGGCGAGCCTGGCAGGCATCAATCTCAGTTCCATGAGCACTTCGGACGCCGTCTATCCGGAAATCTACCCCGACATCGTCGCGTCCACTCCCTTCGTGGTGGAGCTCTTCCCGGTGCAGGTGGATTTCAAGGATAAGAAAGAGGCCCTGTCCGCCGACTACTATACTTATCTCAAGGAGTACACCCATGGCCCCTGGTGGGGCAAGGTGGTCCAGTTCCCGTTCAAGGCCCTGGGCTGGTTCATGGGACTGTTCCGCGAGAAGGAAGAAAAGGTGGAGGGCTATGCCTCGCTGAATCCCGCCGCGCTGACCCAGGAGCAGGAAGACATCGCCAAGGCCATCCGCGAGAGCGTCTCGCTGGTCGTGGACAAGAAGACCTCGGTGATCTCGCTGACCGTCGTTGCGCAGGACCCCAAGGTGGCCGCCCGGATCTCCGAGGAGGTGATCGACCGCCTGCAGACCTACGTGACCAACTACCGTACGGAGAAGTCCCGCCAGGACCTCGAGTACTACGAGCGTCTCTACGATGAGTCGAAGGAGGCCTATTTCACCGCCCAGCAGCGCTATGCCAGCTACGTGGACCGCAACCAGGGAGTCATCCTGCAGCGTGTCAAGACCGAGCAGGAGCGCCTGCAGAACGAGATGAATATCAATTACCAGCTCTACAATGCCTGCGCGCAGCAGCTCCAGACCGCCAAGGCCAAGGTGCAGCAGGAGACCCCGGTCTTCACCATCATCAATCCGCCGCAGGTGCCGCTCAAGCGCAGCAAACCCTCCAAGCCGACCATCCTGCTCGCCAGCATTTTCCTGGGGGCCGTGGTCGCCGCCGTCTGGATCCTCTGGGGCCGGGATGTCATCGCCGGCTTCAAGAAGAAGGACGAAGATGCGCCTGCGGACGAGGCTGTCCCGGACCGGAAATAAGTGGAAGAATATATCGAGATCAAGGGTGCCAGGGTCAACAATCTCAAGAACTTGACCCTGCGGATTCCCCGCGGGAAGTTCGTGGTCGTCACGGGCATTTCCGGATCGGGGAAGTCCTCCCTGGCCTTTGATACGCTCTATGCCGAAGGGCAGCGCCGTTTTTCGGAGAGCCTGTCCTCCTATGCGCGCCAGTTCCTGGGGCGCATGACCAAGCCCGACGTGGACGGGATCGACGGGGTACCGCCGGCCATCGCCATCGAGCAGAAGGTCAATATCCGCAATCCCCGCTCCACGGTCGCCACGACGACCGAGATCTATGATTTCCTGCGCCTGGTGTATGCGCGGATCGGCCGGACCTTTTCCCCCGTGTCGGGGGAGGAAGTCCGTCGGGACGGCGTCCAGGATGTCATGGAAGCACTCACGGCCCCGGGAGACGGGACCTGGTTCATCCTTTCGGATATCAACTGGGCCGCCCGGCAGGACCGGGTGGAGCTGCTGCTCCAGCTTAAGGAAGACGGTTACAACCGTCTCTATGCCGGGGGAGAGGCGTGCAGGATCGACGATGTCCTTCAGAAGGGACCGGACACGCTGCCGGAAGCCTGGCTGCTCGTAGACCGCGTCCGCCTGGGCGGAAAAATGGATGAAGACACGCGGACCCGGCTGCTTTCCTCGATTTCCGACGCCTTTGACCGCGGTGACGGCCGGATGGCCCTCGCGGACGCGGACGGGGCCCTGAGGCCCTTCTGCAGCCGTTTCGAGCGGGACGGGATCACGTTCCGCATTCCGGACGAATATCTGTTCAGTTTCAACTCGCCGCTGGGTGCCTGCCCGACCTGCGGCGGCCTCGGCAAGGTGATCGGCATCAGCGAAGACCTGGTGGTGCCGGACAAGACAAAGAGCCTGTATGACGGCGCAATCGCCTGTTGGCGCGGAGAGAAGATGGGCTGGTTCAAGGACCATCTCATCGAAGTGGCGGACCGTTACGGCATCCCCATCTTCGAGCCCTACTGCAATCTCTCCCGCGAGATCAAAGACCTGATCTGGAACAGCAAGTACGTCGAAGGGGACGAGAATTCCATCTGCGGTATCAATGACTTCTTCGCCTGGGTGGAGACGCAGCGCTACAAGATTCAGTATAAGTTCATGCTCAACCGCTTCAGCGGCCGGGCCACCTGCTCCGCCTGCGGCGGCAGCCGGCTGCGCCGGGAGGCCCTCTGGGTGAAAGTCGGCGGAAAGAGCATCCAGGACGTGCTGACGATGAATGCCGGGACAGCCCTGGAATTCTTCACGAAACTGGAGCTTACGCCCACGGAGCGCAGCATCGTCGCAGAGCCGGTCGCCGAGATCGTCTCGCGCCTGCAGTGTATCCTCGACGTGGGCCTGGGCTATCTGACGCTGGACCGTGCCTGCAACAGCCTGTCCGGCGGAGAAAGCCAGCGCATCAATCTCGTGACGGCGCTTGGCTCGAGTCTGGTGGGTTCGATGTACATCCTCGACGAGCCGAGCATCGGCCTGCACCCTCGCGATACCGAGCGGCTCATCCGTGTGCTGCGCCGCCTGCGCGACATCGGCAATACGGTGATTGTCGTCGAACACGACGAGGAGATCATCCGTGCGGCGGACCTGCTGATCGACATGGGGCCGCTGGCGGGCATACATGGCGGCGAGGTCGTGTATTCCGGGACGGCCGGCTCAGCCGGACCGGAGGACATACGCAAGTCGCTGACACTCCAGTACTTGAACGGAGAGAAGCTGCGCTATCAAAGGGAGAAGCGTCCCTGGCGGTACAGCATCACCGTCGAGGGGGCGATGGAGCACAATCTCAAGGATATCAACGTGCAGTTCCCGCTTGGGACACTGACGGTCGTGACCGGCGTGTCCGGCTCCGGCAAGTCTTCCCTGGTGGGGGACATTCTCTATCCCGCCCTCTACAGGCGTATCCACGACGCCGGCGATCTCCCGGGCACGCACCGGGGCCTGTCGGGCAACCTGGACCGCATCACGCGGGTGGAATACGTGGACCAGAACCCCATCGGACGCTCCTCCCGCTCGAATGCCGTGACCTACCTGAAGGCATACGACGGTATCCGTAAGCTCATGGCGGCGCAGCAGGCGGCCAGGATCGCAGGTTTCAATGCCAACTATTTCTCTTTCAATACCGAAGGCGGACGTTGCCCGGAGTGTCAGGGGGAGGGCGTGGTCCGGATCGGCATGCAGTTCATGGCCGACGTGGAGATGGTCTGCGAAGAGTGTGGCGGCAAGCGCTTCAAGCCCGAGGTTCTCGAGATCCGCTATCGCGGTAAAAACATCGACGATATCCTGCACATGAGCGTGGATGAGGCGATAGCATTCTTCTCCGAAGGTCCCGAAGACGAGGCGCAGCGCGTAGCGGAGATGCTCCGCCCCCTGCAGGCGGTCGGGCTGGGCTACATCAAGCTCGGCCAGAGCAGCTCGACCCTGTCCGGCGGCGAGAGCCAGCGCATCAAGCTGGCATATTTCCTGTCGCTGAGCCGGAGCAAAAGCAAGTCCGAGCGCATCCTGTTCATTTTCGACGAGCCGACCACCGGCCTGCATTTCTTCGATGTGGAGAAACTGCTGCAATCCTTTGACGCGCTGCTGTCAGCCGGCCATTCCCTCGTGGTGGTGGAGCACAACCTCGACGTCATCCGTGCGGCGGACTGGCTGATCGACCTGGGGCCTGACGCAGGAGACGCCGGCGGACAGGTCGTCTTCGCCGGCACGCCCGAAGAAATGGCCGCCCGGGGCGGCACGGTCACCGCGCAATACCTTTAGAGCAAATGGACGTCGTCATTACTTTCGTGGACGGGAGCGACACTTTGTGGCGCGAAGATTACCGGCGTTTCATGGATGTGCCGGCCCTGGAAAAGCGCTATCGCGACTGGGGCCTGCTGAGATTCCTTTTCCGGGGCATCGAGACCCACCTGCCGTTCGTCCGTAAGGTCTTCCTGGTCGTCGCCCGCGACAGCCAGGTGCCGGCCTGGGTGGACCGGAACCATGTCGACGTGGTCCTGCACGAGGAGATTATCCCTGCGGCGTTCCTGCCCACCTTCAACAGCTGCACGATCGAGATGTTCCTGCACCGGATCCCGGGACTGGAGGAGCGTTATCTTTATTTCAACGACGATATCCTCCCGATGCTCGACTGCACGGAAGACGATTTCTTCCCGGCCGGCCGCCCGGCGACGGGTTTCTCCCGCTGCCTGACGGCCCGTTCGCAGTTCAAGCGCCATTGCCGCAATTCCGACCGGCTGGCCCGCCGGGCGGCCGGCGTCGAAGCGACATGTGCCTTCCTGCGGCCCGAGCATATCTGCTCCCCGATGCTCAAGAGCGCCTGCGAGGAAGCATTCACCGCTGTGGAGCCGGATCTTATCGCCACCCTGACTCCCGTACGCGGACAGAAGAACATCAACCAGCATTTCTTCATGGATTACATGTTCCTGAGCGGAAGGGCCCTCGATCGCAGGATTCCCAAGCGTCATTTCTCGCTGGCAGCCGCCACGACGGGCCGGATTTGTGCTTTTATAGAGCAACCGGACCGCAAGATGGTGTGCATCAATGATGTAAAGATGTCTGAGGAACGCTTTCAGACCCTACGGAAGGCCGTGCTGTTGGCATTGGAAACTCATTTCCCCCGGCGTTCCCGTTTCGAAATCTAGGATTCTACCTGACACGGTAGGTATAGCTGTCCGGCCCGTCGACGGTCAGTTCCACCTCTTTGCTGCAGCCGCGCGGCAGGGGCGGCAGCGGGACATCGAAAGTGCAGGTCTGTCCGGCAATCCGGCATTCGAACTCCAGGGAGGGCCGGGGGACGCCGAGGACGTCCTCCGGAGTGTCGTTGGGGTAGCACCAGAGGGTGGTGCCGGGCTCCTGCGGAAAGAAACCGACGTCGCAGGGCAGCTCGGTCCAGGCCCCGGCGTCCAGGAGTTCCGTGGGGCGGAAATCCTTTTCCCGCAGGATTTCGGCGTTGTCCGGCAGGTCGATCAGACGCACGCGGGGCTCTTCCAGCAATTCGTAGCCGTCCATGGTGTTGGTGACCGTTTTCAGGACGATCCGGCAGAGCAGCCCCGTGAGCACGATCCCTCCGGCCTGTCCGACCGTGGTGACGGTGCCCCCGAGTATCGGAGAGGCGGGATTGTCGTCGGCAAAGGAGAAGGCAAGCTTCTGCATGGTGTCGAAGCGTCCCAGGGCGGCCAGGTTGAAACGGCGGGGACTGTTGGCGATGCCCACGAGGATCTTTTCCCCGACGGTGGTGAGGAAAGACAGACTGTCGGGCATCCGGTCGTAAAGCAGGTGCTTTTCCAGCGGCTGCGTCCCTCCGCCGTCATAGACAAAGAGGTCCAGTGTGTACACGTTCTGCTTCCCGGCAGACAGGGTTACGCGGGTGAGCGCCGAGTCCGCGACAGCGGGCGGGAGTTCCTCCCCGGAGGGAGGGTCGGGCGCAGGCGTCTTGTCGCAGGAAACCGGGAGAGCCGCCAGCAGGATAAGCAGATAACACAATGAGAGAAGTGACCCCGCGCCCTTCAGAGTGACAGGGCGCTGCGAAAGGTCGGGTGAGCAAGTGGGAAGCCGCCGGCTCCCGGGTTTCCGTTCTTTTTCCATGGTGGCAAAAGTATACGGGGCCGTCCACACTTCCAAGGACCTGAAAAAAACGTCAGGGGGTAATTGTTGTTTTAATGCGTTTTACCTGATTGCAAAAAAATTCAGGACCGCCCCGCGGGGCAGTCCTGATTTCCTGTCAACCTCCGAAGTTGTCGTAGAGGACGTTCTCCGGCGGGACGCCGAGCGAATCCAGCAGGGCGTTGACCGAGGATACCATCATCGGCGGACCGCACATGAAATACTTGATGTCTTCCGGCGTCTCGTGGTCCTTCAGGTAGGTCTCGTTCATCACGTTGTGCACGAAGCCCGGGGTGTACTTGACACCGGCTGCATCCGCGGCGGGATCGGGACGGTCGAGGGCAAGGTAGAACCTGAAGTTCGGGAACTCCCGCTCGATCTCGGCGAAATCCTCCAGGTAGAAGGCTTCCACGAGGGCGCGGGCGCCGTAGAAGAAACTGACCTTGCGGGTGGTCTTCATGGTCTTGAAGAGCTGCATGATGTGGCTGCGAAGCGGGGCCATGCCGGCGCCGCCGCCCACGAAGATGTACTCGAGATCCTCCGGATCGTCTTTCGGCAGGAGGAATTCGCCGTAAGGCCCGCTGATCATCACCTTGTCGCCCGGTTTGCGGGAGAACACGTAGGTGGAGGCGACGCCCGGCGGAACGCCCGGGACGAACTTGAAGACGCCCTTGGGCTGGCTGCGGTCGAACGGAGGGGGCGCGATGCGGACGTTGAGTTTGATGATGCCCTTCTCGCCCGGATAGGAGGCCATGGAGTAGGCCCGGATCGTGGGGACGGTGTTGCCGAACTTGAGTCCGGTGATGCCGTACCTGTCCCAGTCGCCCCTGTAGATGTCGGCCACGCCCATGTCGGAGAAGTCGGCTTCGTAGGCGGGGATGTCGATCTGGATGTACTCGCCGCTCTTGAACTCGAGTGCCTCGCCCTCGGGGAGCTTGACGGTGAATTCCTTGATGAACGTCGCGACGTTCTCGTTGGAGATCACCTCGCATTCGAGCTTCTTGACGGAGAGGGCGGACTCGGCCACCTGGATCTTGAGCTTGTCCTTGACCTTTACCTGGCAGCCCAGGCGCCATCCTTCCTTGATCTGCTTGCGGCTGAAAAAGCCGGTCTCGGTCGGGAGGATCTCGCCGCCTCCCTCGAGCACCTGTACTTTGCACTGGCCGCAGTTGGCCTTGCCGCCACAGGCGGAGGCGAGGAAAATCTTCTGTGCCGCGAGGGTGTTCATGAGCGATTCGCCCGGATTGACCGAAAGGATCTTCTTGCCGTCGTTGACATCGATTTCGACCGTCCCCTTCGGGGTGATCTTGTCCTTGACGAACAGCAGCAGGGCGACGAGAATCAGCGTCACGATGACGATGATTGCGATGGAAGCAAAGATTGTCTGTGTCATGGCCGCTTACAGTTGGATGCCCATAAAGATCATGAAGGCCATGCCCATCAGACCCACCGTGATGAAGGTGATTCCGACGCCCCTGAGGGGGGCGGGAACGTTGCTGTAGGACATTTTTTCGCGGATGGCGGCGAGGCAGACGATGGCCAGGTACCAGCCGATGCCGGAACCGAGCGCATAGACCAGCGGCTCTCCGATATTCACGAAATCACGCTGCTGCATGAAGAGCGAACCGCCCAGGATGGAGCAGTTCACCGCGATCAGCGGCAGGAAGATACCCAGCGAGGAGTACAGCGAGGGAAGATACTTCTCCACGACCATCTCGACGAGCTGCACGAAGGCGGCAATCACCGCGATGAAGATGATGAAGCTCAGGAAGCTCAGGTCCACCTCGGCGAATTCGGGGCCGAGCCAGCCCAGCGCACCGGGCTGGAGGACGAACTTGTTGAGCAGGTAGTTGATGGGGAGCGTGAAGAGGAGCACGAAAATCACGGCGAGGCCCAGGCCATTGGCCGTCTTTACATTCTTCGATACCGCCAGGTAGGAACACATACCCAGGAAGTATGCGAAGATCATGTTGTCAACGAAGATTGACTTGACGAATAAACTGATGTATTCCATAGGGCTTCGCGCTTATTTCTCTTGGAGGTCCTTGTCGAAGGCGCGGTGTGCCCAGATGATGCATCCGAGCAGGATCAGCGCGAACGGCGGCAGGATCACGAGGTTGTTGGGAATGTAGCCGGCGGGCAGGACCCGCAGGCCGAACAGGGTGCCGCTTCCGAGGAGTTCGCGGAAGAAGGCGACGATGATCAGGATCAGGCCGTAGCCTACACCGTTGGCGAGTCCGTCCAGCAGCGAGGGGATGGGCTTGTTGCCGAGGGCGAACGCCTCGATGCGTCCCATCACGATGCAGTTGGTGATGATCAGGCCGATGTAGACGGAGAGTTGTTTGTCGATGGCGTAGGTGCCTTCGCCGGCCTTCAGGATCTGGTCCACCAGGATCACCATCATGGCCACGACCACGAGCTGCACGATGATGCGCACGCGCATCGGAATGCCGTTGCGCAGCAGCGAGCACACCAGGCTGGACAGGCCCGTGACGAGGGTCACGGAGATGGCCATCACCAGCGCACCCTTCAGCTGGACCGTGACGGCCAGCGAGGAGCAGATGCCGAGGATGAGGACGGTGATCGGATTGCCCTTCAGGATCGGATTGAGGATGGTTTCTTTGAGTTTCTTGTCCATGGCTATTCCTCCTCTGCGTTGACGTTGGCTTGAAAATGCTTCCCGTAGGCCTTGAACCAGATGTTGAGCGCCTCGTTCAGTCCCTTGGAGGTCATGGTCGCGCCGGTGATGGCGTCCACCGCGTTGGCGGCGCCGGTCGCTTCGGCGTTCTTGGAGAGGTTGAAGGCCGGCTCTTCGCCGAAGGCGACCTGCTTGCCCTCAAACTTCTCGCGGAACCAGGCTTCGTCCTTGATCTTGGCGCCGAGGCCCGGGGTCTCGGACTCATGGTCGAAATAGGCGCCGGCGATGGTCTTGCCGTCGGGCTGGAATGCGATGTAGCCCCAGACGGGACCCCACAGGCCGGCTCCATAGACCGGAATCACGATGACGCCGTTCTTGAAGATATAGACCGGCAGGGTGGCGTCTCCACCGTCCTTGATGGCCTTGTTCTGCGGCTTGAGATTGTCCACGAGCCCGATGTCGGAACGACCGGTGGAGAGGGTCCCCACTTTCTGTCCGTCCAGGTTGATGGTGTAAGCCTCCCGGATGTTGTCGGCGTAGAGCTGGAGTATGCCGGCGTTTCTGGTGGCGTAGAGTTCGTCCGTGGGCTTGATCTGTGCCGCGGACATCATCTGACGGAGAGTTTCCGCCTTGGCGTTGGCGTCCTGCGACGGCTTCAGTTTCGTGGCCGTGAAGGCCAGGACCGCCGCCACGACTACGACCACGAGCGTGGTGTAGATGACCGTGTATAGGTTGCTGTTGGTATTCATGGGCTAGGCGGTTTTGGGTTTCCTGGATTTCCGGGACAGGTGCACGCTGATCACGCAGTGGTCGATCAGCGGGGCGAAGACGTTGCAGAGCAGGATGGCGAGCATCATGCCCTCGGCATAGCCCGGGTTGAAGAGCCGTACCATGATGCAGAGGGCGCCGATGAGGAAGCCGTAGATCCATTTGCCGCATTCGGTCTGGGCGGAGGTCACCGGGTCGGTCGCCATGAAGACGATGCCGAAGGCGAAGCCGCCGTAGAGGAGCTGCATGAAGCAGGGGATCTGGCTGATGCCGGCCAGGTCGCCGATACCGCCCACGAAGAGGGCTCCCAGCACGCCTCCGGCCATGATCTTCCAGCTGGCGATGCCCGTCCACAGGAGGATGACGGCGCCAAGCAGGATGGCGATTACGGAAGTCTCGCCGACGGAGCCGGGGACCGTGCCGATGAACAGGTCCCAGAAGCCGGTCCCATATTGTGCGGACGCACCTTCCAGGGAGAGCGGGGTGGCGCCGGTGAAGCCGTCCACGAGCTGCTCGCCGGATTTGAAGTGGATCCAGCATTCGGAGCCGGACATGTAGTTCGGGTAGGAGAAGAAGAGGAAGGCGCGGGCCAGGATCGCCGGGTTCACGATGTTCATGCCCGTGCCGCCGAAGACCTCCTTGCCGAAGATGACCGCGAACGCGACGGCGACCGCGAGCATCCACAGGGGGATGTCCACCGGGACGATCAGGGGAATGAAGAAGCCGGACACGAGGTATCCCTCGCTCACTTCCTCGCCGCGGATCTGGCTGGAGGCGAACTCGATGCCAAGACCCACGATGTAGGAGACAAGATACAGGGGCAGGACCCGCAGGAACCCGTACCAGAAATTGCCGAGGATGTTCAGACGGAGGTCGCCCACCGCCAGACCGTGCTGATAGCCGACGTTCCACATGCCGAAAAGGGCTGCGGGCGCGGCGGCGATCACCACCAGGATGAGGAGACGCTTCAGATCGATGGCGTCGCGCACATGGGCCCCCTTTCGGGTAACGGTCCCGGGCACGTGCAGGAATGACTCAAAAGCGTCGATCGTGGAGTGCAGCCAGTAGAATTTGCCGCCTTTTTCGAAAATCTTGTTCATACTTTTAAGCCATTTCCTTGAGCATCAATTCGATGCCCTGTTCGATCATGTGCTGGATATCGTTCTTGCTCGGATCGACGAACTCGCAGGTGGCGAGGTCCTCGGGGAGCACTTCGTAGATGCCGTATTTCTCCATTTTCTCGATTTCGCCCGCCAGGCAGGCTTTGGCGAGATAGACGGGATAGATATCCATGGGGAGAACTTTGGCATAGTAGCCGTCGTTCATCAGGAACGCACGGGGACCGCCGTGGAGGTTGGTGTCCATCGCATACTTCTTTTTCGGCAGGAGCCAGGAGAAGTAGCTGCGGTCGGTGCTGAACTGGTTGAAGCGGAAGGGCCGGATCCAGCCGAGAAGTTCTTTGTCGGTGCCTTCGCACAGGAGGGTGATCTGGCTGTCGAAGAAACCCAGATACCCGTCGGCGCCGACGCTACTGCCGCTGAGGGCGTCGCCGCTGATGACGCGAAGCTTCTCCGACGGGGTGTTGCCGCAGAACCCGGCGATCTCCGTCATCGGCATGCCCGGGAGGGTGTCGATGTAGGCCGGTTCGATGGCCATCGGACCGGTGACAGCGACCTTGCGGCGGACGTCGTAGCGGCCGGTGGTGAAGAGTTTGCCGATGGCGACGAGTCCGGCCGGGGAGACCGTCCAGACGCTGTCACCTTTGCGGATCGGGTCGATATGGCTGATCTGCACGCCTACGTTGCCCGCCGGATGCTTGCCCGAGAAGCGGTGCAGCCGGGCCCCGTGGACTCCGGCGAAAGGCGCGTCCGTGTCCCGGGCGTCAAGTCCCAGATGGATGCATCCGTCCGTGAGCTTGGACAGGGCGTCCAGGCCGGCCTGGGCGGCTTTCAGCTCGCCGTCGAAGCACAGATGGCTGTCCGGTGCGAGCGGTGCGGTGTTGAAGGTGGAAATAAAAATATCGCGCGGACGGATGTCGGGATCGGCAACGATGCCATAGGGACGCTGGACCAGAAAAGGCCACAGGCCGCTTTGGAGCAATGCCTGCCGCACCTGGCCGTCATCCAGGGCAGAAGCGTCCCGCACCCCGAAGTCGACGCACTGCTGCCGGTCGTCCGCCTCGATGAGGACGGCGAGCAGCTTGCGCTTTTCGCCCCTGACGATCGCCTTGACCGTGCCGCTGACCGGCGAGGCCAACAGAATGTCGGCGTTCTTTTTGTCTGCCATGACGGGCGAGCCGCAGAGCACCGGATCCCCCTCCTTGACCAGCAGTCTCGGAAGGAAACCCTTGAAGTCCGTCGGTCGGACGGCCACGACACCCGGCACAATCGTCTTGGAGACACGGAGTTCCGCTTCACCCGCGAGCGGGATGTTCAGGCCCCTTTTCAAAACGAAGGTTTGTGACATGAATATAACGTTATATAAGTTTCAGAAAAACGCGACGCGAAGTTAGTCTTTTTTTTTGTATTTTCGTGCCGCTATGGAAGAGAATGTGAACTTGATTCTGGAGGAGTTGAACGACGAGCAGCGGCGGGCTGTGTGCTGTGTGGACGGACCCGTCCTGATCGTAGCCGGAGCGGGCTCCGGCAAGACCCGCGTCCTGACCAGCCGGGTGGCTTATATCCTTGCCTTGCAGGAGGAGGCGCGCGTCCTTGCGCTGACCTTCACCAAAAAGGCGGCGGGGGAGATGAAGGAGCGCATCGCCGCGATGGTGGGAGGCCGGCGGGTGCGCCGCGTCGTGATGGGGACCTTCCATGCCGTGTTCGTGCGTTTCCTCCGTGAATACGCCGATTCGCTGGGCTATCCGGAGCATTTCACCATCTACGATGCCTCGGATTCGCAGAGCGCCGTCAAGGCCTGTCTGAAGGAAATGGGCCTCGACGACAAGGTTTACAAGCCGCGGGATGTTCTTTCCCGCATTTCCATGGCCAAGAACAACCTCATTTCGGTGCAGTCCTATCTTTCCAGCCAGGAGCTCCAGACACAGGATTACCACAGCAAGCGGCCCCGGCTCGGGGAAGTGTACAAGCGTTATCAGGAGAAGCTCAAGCAGAGCGGGGTGATGGACTTCGACGACATCCTGCTCAACATGAACCGCCTGCTGCACGACGACCCGGAGGCGTTGAAGACCATCGCCGGCCGCTTCACGCACATCCTGGTGGACGAGTACCAGGATACCAACCGGGCCCAGTACCTGATCTTGAAGAAACTTGCGCAATTCCACCGCAACCTCTGCGTGGTGGGCGACGACAGCCAGTCCATCTATGCCTTCCGCGGCGCCCGGATCGAGAACATCCTCAGCTTCAAGAAGGATTATCCGGAGTGCAGGCTCTTCCGCCTGGAACGCAACTACCGCTCCACGCAGGTGATTGTGGACGCAGCCAATTCCGTCATCGCGCACAACGAAGGCCGCATCCCGAAGGAGTGCTACGCCGTGGGCGAGACGGGGGAGCGCATCCGCCTGATCAAGGCTTATACAGAGCAGGAAGAAGCGGTAATGATCGTCTCCGAGATCCAGGACCGGATGCGTCGCGCCCGGGCGCAATATCAGGATTTCGCCATCCTGTACCGGACCAATTCCCAGTCCCGCGCCCTGGAGGAGCAGCTCCGCCGGCGCAACATTCCCTATATGATCTATTCCGGCAACTCTTTCTTCGAGCGGGCGGAGGTCAAGGACATGATGGCCTATTTCAAGCTGGTCGTCAATCCCCGCGACGACGAGTCGTTCCGGCGGGTGGTCAACAAACCCGCGCGGGGGATCGGCGACAAGGCGCTCGCGGCCGTGGAGGCCGAGGCCCGGCAGCGGGGCTGTCCGCTGTTCGAAGCGGCGCAGCTGGTGCCGAAGGTGCAGGCGTTCCATGCGATGATCACGGAGCTCTCGGTCCTTGTCAGGACCACCGACGCCTATGAGCTGGCAAAATTGATCGCCGACCGCAGTTCGCTGTATGCTTCCTACAAGCAGGACACCTCCATCGAAGGACTCTCGCGGCTGGCGAACCTGGACGAACTCATCAACAGCGTGGCGCAGTTCGTCGAGGAGCGTACCGACGAGGCGGCCGAATATGCCGACGAAGGCGGCGAGGTGGGGGTGTTCACCCTGGACGATTATCTGGAGAACGTCTCCCTGCTCAGCAGCGTGGACGTGGCGGAAGGGGAGGAGGACACCAACAACAAGGTGGCGCTGATGACGGCCCATTCTTCCAAGGGTCTGGAGTTCCCGTACGTGTTCGTGGCCGGGATGGAGGAGAACCTCTTCCCCAGCGTGACGATGCTTTCGGCGAAGTCGGAGGTGGAGGAGGAGCGGCGGCTTTTCTACGTGGCCGTGACGCGGGCCAAGTGCGCGGTGGCGCTTTCGTTTGCCGGCACGCGCATGCGCAACGGCAAGCACGAGTCGAATGCGCCGTCGCGTTTCCTCAAGGAGATCGATCCGCGCTTTGTAGAGAATCCGCTGGATGAGGAGGACTTCGACAATACGGGCGTTACGCACGAATGGGGCGGCTTCGGCAGCCGCTTCACCGGCGGCCGGCTCGAGCGTTTCGGTGGCAGACCTGCAGCCCGGACCCCGTTTGCCTCCCCCGTCCGCGAGGCCACGGGCGGCCACGCCTCCCGGCGGCAAGCCGGTGCTCCCGCCGTAACGGCCAGAAATGTTTTGGCCGATGCTGATTTCGTGGGGGTGCCGATGACGGAACTGTCCGAGGGCCAGCGCATCGAGCACAACCGCTTCGGGGCCGGCACCATTCTCGAGCTGTCCGGCAGCGCTCCGGACATGAAAGCCCGCATCCGCTTCGATGCCTACGGGGAGAAGCTCCTGCTGCTCAAATATGCCAAGATCCGTCCTTGGCAGGAGCGGAAATAATTCGTATCTTCGCACCGGCTAAACAATCATGCTATGACACCTGAAAACCAAACCCGGCATCGTCCGCGAACGGCTCTCCCGGAGATGACACTGAAGGAGATTATCGCAGCGCTGGAACGTCTCGCTCCGCCGCGTCTGCAGGACGAGTGGGACAATTCGGGTCTGCAGGTCGGTTTCCCGGGATCGGAAATCTCCGGCGTCCTGGTCTGTCTGGATGTCACGGAAGAGATTGTTTCAGAGGCTGTTTCGGAGAAATGCAACCTGATCGTCTCTCACCATCCGCTGCTTTTCAAGGCGCTCCGTCAGGTCAGTGATGCGACGTATCAGCAGCGCTGCGTGGTGCGTGCGCTGTCGGAAGGAATCTCCATTTATTCCGCCCATACCAGCCTGGACAACGCTCCCGGCGGGGTCAACTACCGGATTGCCGAACGTCTCGGACTGAAGGATCTTCAGTGGCTCCAGCCCCGGGAAGACGGCGCCGGTGGCTCCGGTCTGATCGGAGAATTGCCGGAGCCGGAGCGGGACAGCGACTTCTTCATGCGTGTCCGCGACCTTTTCGGCGTTCGATGCCTGCGCCATTCCGGGACGGACGGGCGGCAGATCCGCCGTGTGGCGCTTTGTGGCGGTGCCGGCGCCTTCCTGCTGCGCGATGCGATCCATGCCGGGGCCGACTGCTTCCTGAGCGGCGAATTCCATTATCATGATTATTTCGAAAACGGCGGCGTACTGCTCTGCGAGCTGGGTCATTACCAGAGCGAGCAATACACGCAGGATCTCCTGCTGGAGTATCTGAGGGCGAACTGTCCCGGTCTGCGTGTTGTCAAGACCGCCTTGAACACCAACCCCATTTGCTATGACAGATTTCCTCAAAGATAAGTTTTATGAAGAATTCACGGCGGCCTGTTATCAGGTAGACTGCCGCAAGATCCTGCGCCCCTCCGCCTTCCTGGACCTGGCGCAGCACATGGCCGTGTTCGGAGCGGACAAGCTCGCTTTTGGCGACGAACAGCTCGGTCCGTACGGATGCACCTGGGTCCTTGCCCGCCAGACCGTCCGTTTCGAGCGGCCCGTGATGCACAAGGAGGCATGCCGGATCCTGACCTGGCACAAAGGCCTGCAGGGGCTGTATTTCCTCCGTGATTACGAAATCCTGGGAGCCGACGGCACGCCGGCGGTGCGCTCGACCAGTTCCTGGGTGGTGATGAACATCGCGGAGCGCCGCGTCGTGCGGCCCGACTTCCTGTCGGAGATCGTTTCCCTGGACCCGCAGAGTCCGGACCACGCGATCGAAGAGCCTTCCGCCAAGGTCGTGCTGCCCCGCGAGGTGGAGATTGCCCAAATCGGCGCACACCGCGTGCAGTTCTCCGACGTGGATTACAACCATCACGCCAACAATGTCAAGTATACCGTCTGGGCGATGGATTCCCTTCCTGAAGAACTGGTTTATAATAGACAGCTCAAAGAGTTGACCATCAACTTTAACCGAGAGGCCCGCCCTGGCGAGACCGTCACGCTTTGGCACGCCCTTGCGCCCGACGGGGCCCACATAGTCGAAGGCCGGGTGGACGACCGCCAGGTGTTTATCGAAAGGCTGCTCTTCGGATAATACCCGTTAGGCCGCAAACGGAACTGACCCCGGATTGCTTTTCCCCAGCGGGGATTTTTTTGCAATCCGGGGTCAGTTGCCGTTTCGGCTGTCGCTTATTTCATCCAGCGGTCCAGCCAGTCGTAGAGCACACGGTGCCAGTACAGCGAGTTCTGCGGCTGGAGGATCCAGTGGCTCTCCTCGGGGAAGACCAGCAACTTGGACGGGACCCCCATCATCTGGGCGGCGTTGAAGGCAGCCATGCCCTGCTCGTAGGGAATGCGATAGTCCATCATGCCGTGGATGCAGAGAATCGGCGTGTGCCATTTGGTGACCATCGACGAAGGGGAGTTGGCATAGTGGCGCTGGGCTTTCGGCGTGGAGGCGTAAGGCGCACCGGCCTGCTGCATGCCGCCGAAAGTGATTCCGTCGCGGGCCGGACCCATACCGAGATCCGGGTCGTAGGCGTACTCGGTCAGGCCGCCGTTGTCCCAGTTGGCGAACCACATCTCCTCGGTGGTGTACCAGAGCTGTTTCTCGTCAAAGATGCCGGCGTGGGCGACGAAGCAGTCGAACAGGTCGCCGTGCAGGCCTTCGAGCATGTAGGCGGAATAGCCGCCGTAGGAAGCGCCCACACAGGCGAGTTTATCCACATAGGGCTGGCTCTTGATGTAGCGTCCGGCGCTGAGGTAGTCCTGCATGTTGAGACCCGGATAATCTCCCGAGATCTGCTCTTTCCAGGCCTGGCCGAAGGCGGTGGTGCCGCGGCGGTTCGGCAGGATCACGATGTAGCCCTGCTGGGCCATCAGGCGGTAGCACCAGCGGTAGCTCCAGTCCTGGGAATTGCTGCCCTGCGGGCCTCCGAGCACGATTTCGATGGCAGGATATTGCTGGGACGGATCGAACTGCGGGGGATAGAGCACCCAGCAGAGCATCTGCTGGTGGTCCACCGTCTCCACGAAGACGCGCTCGTCGCGCACGTCCGCAAGCTGGTCCAGGATGGCCTGGTTCTCATGGGAGAGCTGTGCAAAGCTGACGCCCTCTTCCGTTATCTTCACGGACACCAGTTCGGTGGGGAATTTGAGGCAGTAGTAGGAGGCGAGCAACTCTACGCCGTCTTCCCGGTCGAGCACGGCAAAGGGAGAGAAGAAGTCGTAATTCCAGTCCGGAGCGGTGATGCGCTGCACATCGCCGCTCAGGTCGGCGCACCAGAGCGCCTGGATGCCCTCGCCCACGAGTGCATTGAAAAAGAGCTCGTTGCCATGCCACATAAGACCGGCGACGTCATGGTCGAATTCGGGCAGCAGCTCGCGTATATTCTGCACCCGCACGCCGTCTCCGTCTATCTCGGTATCGGCGACGAACAGGCGCTGGCGGTCCGCCTCATAGCCGTCCCGCTCCATCGAGATCCAGGCGAGATGCGTGCCGTCGGGACTCCAGACGGGGTCCGTGTCGTAGCCGCCGTCCGTCTTGACGTCCATCGTCTTCCCGGTCAGGGTGTCGTAGATGTAGATCGCGGTATTGGTGCTGAAAGCATACTGCTTGCCCACTTTCTTGCGGCAGGAATACACGATGTGGCGGCTGTCCGGGGCCCAGTCCAGCTGTTCGGCGCCGCCGAAGGGTTCGGTCGGCAGCTCGAACAGTTCTTCCGTGCCGAGGATGTCCACGGAATTCTCCGGGGTGATCCGTTGCTTGCCGAGGGGGGCGACATAGGTCCGGGGAACTTCGGTCACCCAGTGGTCCCAGTGCCGGTACATCAGGTCCTCCGTGGCGTAGGCCTTGGCCTTGTCCAGGGCCGGATCGCTGTCTGCAGGCTGCTCCAGGGCCGTGTTCTTGACGGTGCTCACATACAGCACCTGCTCCTGGTCCGGGGAGAGCTTGAAGTCGCCGATCCCGTTCGGGACGTCGCTGAGCTGCACCCGCTTGCCGAGTTTGTTGCCCTTCAGCGGAGCTTTCCAGAGCTGTCCGCCCTGCAGGAAATAGATGCTCTCCCCGTCCAGGCTCCAGCGGGCGCCGCTGACGCTCTTCGCGTAGCGGGTGAGCTGGACCTTGCCGCTGCCGTCCGGATGGCAGAGGAAGAGGTTGCGGCAGCTGCGGTTGGCCGCGATATCGGTATAGGAGACGCCGTAGAGGATCCTGCTTCCGTCGGGGGAGAGCTGGGGATCGGACAGGCGCCCGAGGGAGAGCAGCGTCTCGGGCGTCATCACGCCGTCCTCGATGCGGATGTCGGAAGGGCCGACGTAGCCGCTGTCCTCTTTTTGTACACAACTGATAGCCATAACTAGACAGATAATTGCAAAGAATGTTCGTTTCATGATATTTTGCTGTAGTCTTTGATTTCGTATTTGTTCTTGCGCAGCTCCCGCTGCAAGGGGGCGTTTTTCGGTGTTGCGAGCGTGGGATCCGCATCCAGGATCTGCATGGCGTAGCGGCGCGCCTCCTCGAGCAGGCGCCCGTCCCGGGCGAGCGAGGCGAGCCCGAGGTTGATGGGCAGGCCGCTCTGCTGGGTGCCCTCGAGGTCGCCCGGGCCGCGCATCTTCATGTCCTGTTCGGCGATCTCGAAGCCGTCTTCGGTCGCGCACATCAGATCCAGGCGCTGCTGGGCCTCCTTGGACGTCTTGACGTCCTTGACCAGGATGCAATAGGACTTCTCGGCGCCGCGTCCCACGCGGCCGCGCAACTGGTGGAGCTGGCTCAGCCCGAAGCGCTGGGCGCTCTCGATCACCATTACGGAAGCGTTGGGCACGTCCACGCCCACTTCGATGACCGTGGTGGAGACCAGGATGTCGGCGCGGCCCGCCACGAAGGCGGCCATGTTGAAATTCTTTTCTTCCGCCGTCTGCTGTCCGTGGACGATGGCCACCTTGTAGCCGGGCAGCGGGAAGGCGCGTACGATCTCTTCGTAGCCCTGTTCCAGATTCTGCAGGTCCAGCTTTTCGCTCTCGAAGATGAGCGGATAGACCACGAACACCTGGCGGCCGCGGGCGATCTCCTCCCGCATGAACTTGTACATCGCCGCCCGGCGGTTCTGCCCGATGCACATCGTCTGCACGGGCTTGCGCCCCGGGGGCATCTCGTCGATCACCGACACGTCCAGGTCCCCGTACAGCGTCATCGCCAAAGTTCTTGGAATCGGCGTTGCCGTCATCACCAGCACATGGGGCGGAATGCGGTTTTGGCCGAAGGAGTCCTGCCCTCCGGGACCGTGGCCACCCATGGCCTCGTAAATGGGGGGGACCCGCTGCGAAGCAGTGGGGGGGATGAGCGAAGCGAAGTCCAGAGGGGCGGGAGCTCCTTCGGCCAAGGGACCTTTACTCCATAATTTAGAACGTTGGTCCACGCCGAAGCGGTGCTGCTCGTCGATGACGGCGAGGCCGAGGTTGCGGAAGACGACATTGTCCTCCAGCAGCGCGTGCGTGCCGACGATGATGCCGAGGCTGCCGTCCTCCAGGGCGGCGTGGATGGCTCGCCGCTCCTTCTGGGGCGTGCTGCCGGTCAGCAGCGCGCAGGATACGGAAGTGGGCTTCAGGTATTTCTGGATATTGGCGTAATGCTGCTGCGCCAGCACCTCGGTGGGCGCCATGATGCAGGTCTGGAAACCGTTGCCGATGGCCATCAGGCAGCTGAGCACCGCCACCATGGTCTTGCCGGATCCGACATCCCCCTGCAGCAGGCGGTTCATCTGGTGGCCGCTCATCAGGTCGGAGCGGATCTCCTTGATGACGCGCTGCTGGGCGCCTGTAAGCTCGTAGGGGAGGGCGTTGTAGCACGCATGGAAGTCAGGCCCCACTTTGGGCATGAGCAGCCCCCGTTCGCCGCGCGAGCGGATGTATTTCTGCTTGAGCAGCGACAGCTGCAGCAAGAACAGTTCTTCGAATTTGAGACGGTAGGTGGCCTTCTGGAGGGTGTATGTGTCCTTCGGGAAATGAATGTTGCGCAGCGCGTACGGCAGCGATACCAGCCCCCGGTCGCGCAGGACGTATTCCGGCAGCGTCTCCTGGATCTCCGGCAGGCAGAGAGCCAGGGCGGCGGACTGCAGCTTGCACATTACCTTGCCGGTGATGCCGCCCGCCTTGAGTTTCTCCGTGCTCGGGTACACGCCCGTGAGCGTCCCCGGGACGGCGTCTGCTTCCCGTGCGGCGTCCACCTCGGGATGGACGATGTTGATCCGCGCGCCGAAAGCCTGCGGCTTGCCGAAAAACAGGAAGGTCCCGCCGGGCACCAGTCGCTGGTAGTTCCAGCGTATCCCTTTGAAAAAGACGATCTCCATCTCGCCGGAGTCATCCCGGACGATGACCGAAAGGCGCTTGCAGGCGCCCCAGTGGATGGGGTCGGTCTCCTGCGAGACGACGGCGCTGCCGGGCCCGTAGAGGGTGCGGCGCACCACGGTGGCCTGCAGCTGGACATGGGCGAGATCGGGGGCGACCTCGGCGATCGGGGTGATGCCGCTGCGGTCGATGTAGCGGAACGGGTACAGATGGATCAGGTCCGATAGCGTCTCGATCCCGAGTTCTCGCTGCAGCAGGGCGGCCCGTTTGGGACCCACCCCGCTGAGGTACTGTATGCTGGTATCCAGTTCCTTGGCCATAGACATGCAAATATACAAAAAACCCCGCATAGTCCTGCCGGGTTCCCGGAGATTCCGGGTCAAGCCCGGAGGCCGAAGACGGCACTGACCCCCGAAAGCATTTCCCCAGCGGGGAGCTTTTTTGCTTTCAGGGGTCAGTCGCCGTTTCGGCCGCAACCGGGTGGCCGTTTTGGCTGCAACCGGGTGGCCGTTTTGGCCGCAACCGGGTGGCCGTTTCGGCCAGAAAACAGGACTAGCGTCCGCCGCCGCCGTGGCCGCCGCCGCTGAATCCGCCGCCGCCGCCGAAGGAAGAGCGGCCGCCGAAACCGCCGCTGCTGCCGCTGTAGGAGGACGGAGCGCCCATGACGGAGGCGTTGGTGATGGCGCGGGAGAGACTGTCCATGTTGATGAGCACCGTGTTGAAGGTGCCATAGTCATAACCCACCGTCTTCTCGAAGAGGACGGGATCGATGTCCTTGAGCTGCTTCGCCACCTTGTCGGCCACGCCGAGCAGGGCGCCGAAGACCAGATATTCCTGCCAGAGATGGGCCTCTATGACCCCGCGCTCGCCGGTCAGGGTGAAATCCTGGAGGAACTTGCGGAATCCCAACAGCTTGCGGGCTTCGGCCTGACCGCTTGTCGAGTAGGTGGTGCCGGCCATCCAGCCGTTCTGCCTCATCTGGTTGGCGCCCATCAGGCCGATCTTGCCCGTCCAGTTGTACAGGCGCTTCGAGTTCTTCCTGGACCACCTGGAGAATTCCTTGTCCTGCAGGACGCGGTCGTCGCCGGAGGCCTCGAGCATCATGCTCCAGAGGTCGTTGGCGATGGCATCGACCGGCTCCTTGCCTTCCTTTTTGCCGGCAAAGGAGATCTCGACCTTGCCGTCGGCATCCTTGGAGACATCCAGATAGCCCTTGTAGATCATGCGGAGGATTTCCGCCGAGGCGAGGGCGTTCTTCTTGCGGTCCTCGCCGAGGCGCGTCAGGGTATAGTCCGACGTGATGAGGTTGCCGTTGAAGGGAACGTCGCGGCACCAGCCGACCGACGAGGGATCCGCACCCAGGACCTTTTTCTTTGCACGCCGGCTGACCTTGCCCGTAGCCTTGCGGAAGAACCCCCGGCCGACGAGGTACATGACCAGTAACGTGAAGAAGCCGGCGATGCCATCCGCCATGTCACTGTCTTCTCCTCCGTCACCGAAGTCGGCACCGGTCATGGCGCGCTCCAGCACGGCGTCGAAGTTGCGGTCCTGCACGCTGGGGGAGTCGAAGATCCCCTTGTCGAAGCGGAGCAGCGAGATGAGCGAACTTTTGTAGACGAAGGGC
Source organism: Bacteroidales bacterium (assembly GCA_012744435.1). Taxonomy (GTDB): domain Bacteria; phylum Bacteroidota; class Bacteroidia; order Bacteroidales; family UBA932; genus Cryptobacteroides. The sequence continues at coordinate 49,355 of JAAYCA010000052.1, read as the reverse complement.
TCGTCGGATTCATAGACGACGGTACCGTTCTCGAAAGCGACCGTTCCGTTATAGCCGAAACCCCAGGCGCGGGTGTTGGTCGTATCCAACTGCACGCCAAGGTCTTCGGAAAGCCTGACCGTCACGCGGACGTGCTGCGGGGGAGCCGCCAGCTCGTCGGTGACGAACTGCATGTGCAGCATATCGTAGTCGCCCAGCGTCTTGACGACGTTGGTCATGACATAGACGGGCTCGAAGACATGGTCGCCATATTCACCGATGCCCCAGCAGAGCTCGACGCCGCTGTACTTGTGGACGATGCCGTAGCGGCCGGCTTTCTGGCTCCGGCTGCGGTCCACGTCCCATTCTCCGTCGTCGGAAAGCTCCGTGCCGTCGCTGAAGACCTTGAATCCGCCGATCTCGATGTCGCCGAGGTTCTCCCGGGGGAGGTACCACTCGGTGATCTCGTCACCGGTGTCGACATCCCACACCTCGTGGATCAGGGCCTCTCCCGTCCGGAAAAGGGTCACCTCGATGTCCAGGTCGCGGACTTTCTGTTCACGGGCAAAGACGGCAAAGGTCGAGACCAATGCCGCCATGAGGGCGAGCCACTTTTTCATGGCTAAATATTGAGGGAAGGCATTCCGGTCTTCTGCTCCTCGGTCTTGAGGTAGTCGCGGACCTTGAATCCGAACAGGGAAGCCACGATGGAATCGGGAATCTGACGGATGAGCTTGTTGTAATTGGTTGCCGTATCGTTGTACACCATCTTGCTGGTACGCACCATGTTGGTGTACTTGTCGACAGCTTCCATCGCAATGGCGTAGTTCGCGTTGGCCTTGATGTCGGGGTACTGCTCGACGACCACGTTCAGCCGGCTCATCACCTGGCCCATGAGGTCCTCCTGGGCGTCGACCTGCTCGGCGGTGCTGCTGGAGTCGATCGGGCGGCGCTGGGCGATCGTATCGCGAAGCGTGTTGTACTCATGCTCGTTGTAGGACTTGATCAGTTCGACCATACCGGTGAGGGCGTCCCAGCGGCTCTCTTGCTGCACGCCGATGGTGCTCATGGCATTCTGGCAAAGCTCGTCCTTGTTGACGAGTTTGCGCTGGACGGAAATCACCCATAAAACGAGGAGGGCGACGACTGCGATGGCGATAATAATTCCCATGTTTGTGTTGGTTTAGAGTTAAAAACGCATAAAGGTAAGAAAAAAAACAAAAAACCGCCCCGGATGGAGCGGTTTTTTATTGCACTCGGTTGCACCTGGCAGTCGGAGCGAAGCGACCGGGGGAGCCGGAAGGGAACGCCCCTCAGTCACCGGGGACTTCGTCCCAGCTGTAAGGCGCAGAGAGCCTTACAGCTGCGGGCCGGCGGCGACGAGCTTCTTGCCCGCCTCGTTGGACTCGTACTTGTGGAAGTTCTTGATGAAACGGCCGGCGAGATCCTTCGCCTTCTCGTCCCAGACCTTCACGTCGGCGTAAGTGTCGCGCGGATCGAGGATGCCGGTGTCGACACCCTTGAGCTCGGTCGGAACCTCGAAGTTGAAGTAAGGGATCTGCTTGGTCGGGGCCTTGTCGATGCTGCCGTCCAGGATGGCGTCGATGATTCCGCGCGTGTCCTTGATGGAGATGCGCTTGCCGGTGCCGTTCCAGCCGGTGTTCACCAGATAGGCCTTGGCGCCGCTCTTCTCCATGCGCTTCACGAGCTCCTCGGCATACTTGGTCGGGTGCAGCTCCAGGAAGGCCTGGCCGAAGCAGGCGGAGAAGGTCGGGGTGGGCTCGGTGATGCCGCGCTCCGTGCCGGCGAGCTTGGCGGTGAAGCCGCTCAGGAAGTAGTACTTGGTCTGCTCGGGGGTGAGGATGCTCACCGGAGGCAGCACGCCGAAGGCGTCGGCGGACAGGAAGATGACCTGGTTGGCCGCAGGGCCGTGGCTGTCCGGGCGGACGATCTTCTCGATGTGGTAGATCGGGTAGCTGACGCGGGTGTTCTCGGTGACGCTCTTGTCGTTGAAGTCGATCTTGCCGGCCTCGTCGACGGTCACGTTCTCGAGGAGCGCGTCGCGGCGGATGGCGTTGTAGATGTCGGGTTCGGACTCCTTGTCCAGCTTGATGACCTTGGCATAGCAGCCGCCCTCGAAGTTGAACACGCCCTCATCGTCCCAGCCGTGCTCGTCATCGCCGATGAGCAGACGCTTGGGGTCGGTGGAGAGGGTGGTCTTGCCGGTGCCGGACAGACCGAAGAAGATTGCGGTGTTCTCGCCGTTCATGTCCGTATTGGCGGAGCAGTGCATCGCGGCGACGCCCTTGAGCGGCAGGTAGTAGTTCATCATGGAGAACAGACCCTTCTTCATCTCGCCGCCGTACCAGGTGTTGAGGATGACCTGCTCCTTGCTGGTCACGTTGAAGGCGACGCAGGTGTCGGTGCGCAGACCGAGCTCCTTGTAGTTGTCCACCTTGGCCTTGGAGGCGCAGAAGACGACGAAGTCGGGCTCCTGGTCGAACTCCGCCTGGTTCTTCGGGCGGATGAACATGTTGGTCACGAAATGGGCCTGCCAGGCCACCTCCACGATGAAACGGACCTTCATGCGGGTGTCCTTGTGGGTGCCGCAGAAGCCGTCCACGACGAAGAGGCGCTTGCCGCTGAGCTGCTTGAGCGCGAGGTTCTTGACCTCTTTCCATACCTTCTCGGACATCTTGTGGTTGTCGTTGGGGTACTCTTCGGTGGTCCACCAGACTTCGCCCGGGGCGCCCTCCTTGGAGGTCTTGTCATAGACGATGTACTTGTCTTTGGGGGAGCGTCCGGTGAAGACGCCGGTCATCACGTTGATGGCACCGAGCTCGGTCACCTGACCTTTGTCGTAGCCCTCCAGGCCGGGCTTGGTTTCCTCGTTGTAGAGGACTTCGTAGGTCGGGTTGTAGAGAACCTCGCTCACTCCCTTGATACCGTACTTGCTTAAATCGATCTTAGGCATAACTTTTATGTTTTTAAAATTTATTTTGAATATGCTGGTATTATAGCTACCAAAAAATCGGACAAAGATAATATTTTTCCACCGTATTTCCAAAGCCCCGGCGACGGAAGTTTCCGGATATTATCAGCTAATTTTGCAAAGATGGAAGCACGGGAAGTTCTGCAACGCCACTGGGGTTATGAAACCTTCCGCCCGATGCAGGAGGAAATCATCTCTGCAGCGGTGGAGGGAAGGGACGTGCTGGCCATCCTGCCCACGGGCGGGGGCAAGTCCGTGTGCTTCCAGGTGCCTGCTTTGATGAAGGAGGGGCTCGCCTTGGTCGTAACGCCGCTGGTCGCCCTGATGAAGGACCAGGTGCAGAATCTCACCGACCGCGGCATCCGCGCCCTGGCCATCCATGCCGGGATGGACCGGCGTCAGGTGGATCTCACGCTCAACAACGCGGCTTACGGGGATTTCAAGTTCCTGTACGTCTCGCCCGAGCGCCTGGGGACCGCCCTGTTCCGCTCCTATCTCCCGGTGCTGCCGGTCAGCTACATCGTCGTGGACGAGGCGCACTGCATCTCGCAGTGGGGCTATGATTTCCGGCCGGACTACCTGGAGATCGGCGCGCTGCGCAAACTGGTGGACGCGCCGGTGATCGCCCTCACGGCCACGGCCACGCCGCAGGTGGCGGAGGACATCATGGACAAGCTCGGTTTCCGGGAGCGCCTGCTGCTGCGGAGCGGCTTCGAACGGCCCAACCTGTCCTACATCGTGCGCCGCTGCGAGGACAAGACGGGACAGCTGCTGGATATCTGCCGCGGCGTCGCGGGCTCGGGGATCGTGTATATGCGCCACCGGCGCCGCTGCGAGGAAGTGGCGGCGTTCCTGTCGGAGAACGGCGTCAGCGCCTCGTCCTACCATGCCGGCCTGGGCGGGGAAGTGCGCTCGGAGCGTCAGGAGGCCTGGAAACGGGGACAGATCCGGGTAATGGTCTGCACCAATGCCTTCGGCATGGGCATCGACAAAGCGGACGTGCGCTTCGTGGCGCACACGGGGCTGCCCGAGAGCCCGGAATCCTATTTCCAGGAAGCCGGCCGCGCCGGACGGGACGGAGAACGTTCCTGGGCCGTCCTGCTCTGGAACGGTACGGATGTGCGGCGCCTGAAGCAGTTGCTGGAAGTATCCTTTCCTTCCCTGGACTATATTGCGGACATCTACCAGAAGTTGCATGTCTTTTTCGAGATTCCTTACGAGGCCGGCGCCGGCCGGCAGCTGAAATTTGACCTGGAGGCATTCGCGAAGCACTTCCGGCTCGAGCGGGCGCCGGTCCACTACGCCCTCAAATACCTGGAACGCTCGGAGCATCTGACCTTCTCGGAGGATGTGGAAGTAGCCACGCAGGTGCGGATTCTGGTGGATCGCAACTTGCTGTATGATATTGACTTGCCGGATCCTGCGATGGTTTCGCTCCTGGAGGCCCTGATGCGGCGTTACGCCGGGATCTTCTCGTATCCGGTACCGGTCCGCGAGGACGCCCTTTCCTCGGCCTGCGGCGTGGATGTGCCGCAGCTCCGCCAGCTGCTCTACCGGCTCTCGCTCGAGCATGTGATCCGTTACATCCCGGGAGAGCGCTGCAGCGTCGTTTTCCTGCACCACAACCGCCTCATGCCGGGCAACGTGGACCTGCAGAAGGAAAAATACGCCTTCCTGCTGGAGAATGCCCGGCGGCGGGCGGACGCCATGGCCGAATACGCCTCCCAGACGGAACTGTGCCGCTCCCGCTGGCTGCTGCGCTATTTCGGGCAGGAAGCGTCGCCCGACTGCGGGACCTGCGACGTTTGCCGGCGGCTGAAGAATGCCGATTCCGTCGTCCGCGCCTGGTGGGCGGAGCATCCCGGGGCGTCCCTGCAGGAATTCCGGGCCAGTTGCGCCGATCCTGCCGGGGGAATGCCGCCGGATGCCATGGCCCGCTACCGCCGGATGCTGGATGCGGGCGAGCTGTGAAACAAGATAAATTTTGATCACTGGATATGAAAAACAAACTGACTTTTCTGTGCTGCGTGCTGCTTGCACTGTGTCCCTTCTATTCCGCCCAGGCCCAGGAACAGACGGTTCCGATCTATCTGGACACGTCTTTTTCCTTTGAGGAACGGGCGACGGACCTGGTGTCCCGCCTGACGCTCGAAGAGAAGCAGAGCCTGCTGGGCAACAACATGGCCGCCATCCCGCGGCTCGGCATCAAGAACTACAATGTCTGGAGCGAAGCGCTGCACGGCGTGCTGACCGGAGCCAACCCTTCCGCAGGCCTGGCCGGACCGACTTCCTTCCCCAACAGCGTGGCCCTCGGATCCACCTGGGATCCCGCGCTGACGGAGCGCATGGCATCGGCCATCGCCGAGGAGGCGCGCGCCATCTATCAGACCGGCACCAAGGGCCTGACCTTCTGGTCGCCGGTCGTGGAGCCCGTGCGCGACCCCCGCTGGGGACGGACGGGCGAATCATACGGAGAGGACCCTTTCCTCGCGGCCGAGATGGCCGCCGGCTTCGTGCGTGGCCTGATGGGCAGTGACCCGAAATACCTCAAGGCCGTGCCGACGGCCAAGCACTACTTTGCCAACAACAGCGAATTCGACCGCCATGTCAGCAGTTCGGACATGGACAGCCGCGACATGCGCGAATTCTACCTCTATCCCTACAAGCGCCTGATCGAGGAAGAACGGCTGCCTTCGATCATGTCCTCCTACAACGCCGTGAACCACGTGCCGACTTCCGCGAGCGCTTTCTACCTGGACACGCTGGCCCGCCGCACCTACGGCATGAAGGGCTATGTGACCGGCGACTGCGCGGCCATCGAGGACATCTGGAACGGCCATTATTATGTCAAAACGCAGGAAGAAGCCGCTGCGGCGGGCCTGAAGGCCGGCGTGGACACCGACTGCGGCAGCATCTACCAGCGATATGCAATCGGGGCCTATGAGCAGGGCCTCCTGTCGATGGCGGAGATCGACCGGGCGCTGGTGAACATGTTCACCGTCCGGATGCGGACGGGCGAATTCGACCCCGACCAGATGGTCCCGTACACGCAATACGAGCCGTCCCGGGTGAGCTCCGCGGCCAACCGGGCGCTGGCGGCCGAACTGGCCGTGCGCACCCCGGTCCTGCTCAAGAACGAAGCCGGGATGCTGCCCCTGGACCCCGGGGCGCTCCGCAGCATCGCCCTGATCGGCCCGCAGGCGGACGACGTGGAGTTGGGTCCGTATTCCGGCCGGCCGGAACAGGACGCGATGATCTCCCCGTATGCGGGCATACGCAACTGGCTCGCGCAGAAAGGATATGATGTCGAGCTGCAGCTCGCGGCGGGCGGCGACATCAAGAGCAAGAGCAATCTGCTGTACGTCGCCTGGTTCGAGATCGGCAAGACGGACGGCAGCACGGCGCGCTACGATGCCACGCACTACACCGCCTGCGCCGACGGCATCACCGTGGGTTCCGGCATGGGGACCGAGGAGCAGGTCCGTACCATCGACGACGGCTCCTGGACGGCTTACGACAACGTCGACATCACCGACATCGAGGACATCACCGTCGGACTCAACATCCCCACCGAAGGCGGCATCGTGGAGATCCGCGTGGGCGGTCCCGACGGCCAGCTGATCGGCCGCATCGAGGCGACGAAGGCCTCCGGTGCCCGCGTGGGCGGCGTCTATGGCGCCAGCATGCCCATGAAGACCTCTGCCCTCAAGCTCGGCTTCAACGGCCCGCAGACCCTGTATCTGGTCTACAAGGCTCCGCAGGACGCCCCGATCGACGAGGCGACGCTCGAGACGGCGCGCAACGCCGACGTGGCGCTCGTGTTCGTGGGCACCGACGAGAACACGGCCACCGAAGAGGCCGACCGCCTGACGTTGCTGCTCCCCGGCAACCAGCTCGCCCTGATCCAGGCCGTGGCGGCGGTGAATCCCCGCACGGTCGTGGTGATGCAGACCCTCGGTTGCGTGGAGGTGGAAGACTTCCGCCACCTGGACGGGGTGCGCGGCATCCTCTGGACGGGCTACAACGGCCAGGCCCAGGGCGAGGCGATTCCGCGCCTGCTCTTCGGGGAGGTCTCCCCGGGCGGCAAGCTCAATGCCACCTGGTTCAAGAGCGTGAAGGACCTGCCGGCCATCACGGACTATCACCTCCGCCGCAGCGCCGGGGCCGGCGGGCGCACGCTGTGGTATTTCGACCGCGAAGTGTCCTATCCTTTCGGCTACGGCCTGAGCTATACGACCTTCGAGTACGGCAACTTCCGCATCAGCCGCAGCGCCGTCACCCCCGACGACAAGGTCACGGTGAGCGTGGATGTGCGCAACACGGGCGGATACAGCGCGGATGAAGTGGTGCAGGTGTATGTCGCCACTCCGGACAGCCCGGCATCGCTGGAGCGCCCCATCAAGCGCCTGAAGGGTTTCCGCCGGGTCACCGTCCCGCGCGGGCAGACCCGCACGGTGGACATCGAAATCGACTGTGCCGACCTCTGGTTCTGGGATATGCAGGCGGAGCGGATGACTTACGATCCGGGACGCTATGTCTTCGAGATCGGTTCGTCCTCGCAGGACATCCGCGGGACGGTCAGCGCCGTCATGTCCGGCAGCCTGGACCGTCGCCTGAAGACCGTCTGGGCCGCGGCCGACGCTTCCGTGCTGCGCATCGGGCAGACGGCGCAGGGGACTTTCTCCGCCTGCATGAACGACGACAGCTTCTATGAAGGGGCGCAGGCCGTCTGGTCGAGCAACAACCCCGACGTGGCCGCCGTCTCGGCGGACGGGCTCGTGAAGGCCGTGTCGATGGGCGTGGCCACGATTACCTGTTCGGTCACCATCGACGGGACCACCGTTTCCGATTGCTTCGCCGTCAAGGTGATGCCGGATTTCGCCCTGTCGTCCCTGAAGGTGGGCGGCAAGGCGGTGAAGCCCGGCGATGCCGCCCAGGTCAGCTATCTGCTCAAGGCCGGCAAGGCTCCGTTCGTGGAAGCGGCGGCTGCGCATCCGGGTGTGACTGTCGAGGTGCAGCAGGCCGGGCGCGTACCCGGCACCGCCGTGGTGACGCTGCGCGACCCGCAGACGGGCGACAGCCGCGTCTGGACGGTGAATTTCGGTACGAAGGGTTCGTCCGACAGTTTCGCGATGAGCAGCATTCCGGACAAGGCATGGAGCTGGGTGCGGGAGGATCCCGCCGCCTGGACGCTCACCGAGGAGATCGGCTCGCTGGTGCTGACCGCCGGCCCGGGCGACATCGCCGGAGCCGGCAATTCGGCCGGGAACCTGCTGTTGCAGAGTGCCAATACGGACTGGACCGTGGACTTGAAGATGCGCTGCTTCTCCGCCCCGGCGATGCCGGCGCAGAATGCCGGGCTGGTGGCTTACGAGTCGGACGACAGCTTCGTCAAATTCGTGTACGCCGCCGCGTTCAGCATGCGCCGCGCCCCGGATGCCGGTCCCGGCGCGGGACAGCTCCAGTTGCTGGTCGAAGAGAACGGCACGCAGAAATCGCTGCTCAGCCTGAGCCTCGACGGGCTCATCGGCGCGGACCAGGTGCTCTGGCTGCGTCTTGTCAAGCAGGCGGACGCCTACACGGCCTGGTACTCCGTGGACGGCAGGAAATACGAGAAGATGGGCGTCGCAAACGCTGTACTGAAGGACATCCGCGTGGGCGTGATGGCCTGTGAGGGCGAGATGCCCGCGATGATGCGCGGCTTCGCCGGTGGCGGCCGCGGCGGCATGCAGTTGCCTGCCGCCACACCGTTCAAGGTGGCCTTCGAGGACTTCGGGATCGATAGCCGCGGCAAGTAGTCATGTCCGGTCTGCGCTGCATTTTGACGCTTTTCCTGCTCGTGTGCTCCTTCCCGGCAGTGCACGCGCAGGAGGGCCTGCGTGCAGCAGCCCGGGGCAATCTGCAGGCCGTTTGCGAGGACCCGGACGGCCTTCGCTGGGCCGTCACCGACGCCGGCGAGATCCTGCATTCGGCGGACGGTTCCGCGTGGACCGTCCTGGACTTCAATGAAGCATACGCCGGTTATTACCCGCAGATGGACTTCCGGGCCGTGGCGGCGGGCGGCGGTGCGGTGATGGTGGCCGGACTGGACCCCGACGGCCATCTGGCCGTTTACACCTCCAGCCGCGGCACGGTGTGGAGCGCCCGTTCCCTGGATTATACCGAAGAAGGGGAGCGGCGCGAGTTGGATGTCACGCCCTGCTCGCTCAGCTATGATCCCCTGCGGGACAGTTTCTTCCTCTGCGGGACCCACGGGACGCTCTTCGAGATGCCGGGCTGCTCGCATTGCAACCGCCTGACGCGCTATCCAGCCGATACCCTCTATGCCCGCATCCCGGAAGGATTCAGCGCGCTGCTACTGGGCAGCGGGGGTTTCAAGATGATTGAAAAACTTTGACAACCGGAACGCCGTTTTTTTTATATTTGTGTAAAACGATTAAAAGTGATAGATAATAGCTATCTTTAACCCATATGAAATTTGCCAGATTGCTTTTGCCGGTGCTTTGCACCCTTGGGGCCCTCTCCTGCGTAAAGGACGAAGGCGACCGCTTCTACAAACTCAGGAACAATGCCGGCATGGAAGTGACCGTCACCAACTTCGGCGGCCGCATCGTGTCCGTCGTGCTGCCCGACAGGGACGGGGTCAAGCGCGATGTGGTACTGGGATTCGACACGGTCGAAGCGTATTACCCCGAGAACAACCAGACAGACTTCGGCGCCTCCATCGGACGCTATGCCAACCGCATCGCCCAGGGCCGCTTCACCCTCGACGGAGTGGAGTATGACCTGCCGAAGAACAACTTCGGGCACTGCCTGCACGGCGGGCCGGACGGGTGGCAGTACAAGTCCTACAAGGTCATCGAGGCCGATGCGCGCCACATCCGCCTGCGCATGGATTCCCCGGACGGGGACAACGGCTTTCCGGGTGCCGTCACGGCCCACGTCACCTACACGCTTACGGACGACGGCAGGATCGACATCGCCTACGAAGCCGTCTGCTCTGCGCCGACCATCATCAATATGACCAACCATTCGTATTTCAACCTGTCCGGCGATCCCGCGAACCACAGCATCTGCGATGACGAACTGTACATCAACGCCACGCAGTTCACCCCCGTGGACGAGACCTACATGACGACCGGCGAGATCCTGCCCGTTGCGGGTACGCCGATGGACTTCACCACGATGCACAGGGTCGGGGACCACATCACGGAATTCGAATTCGAACAGCTCCGGAACGGCAACGGATATGACCACAACTGGGTGCTGGACACCCGCGGCGATCTCTCGCAGGTGGCCGCCGAGCTGTATTGCCCGCTGACCGGCATCGACCTCAAGGTCTACACCGACGAGCCGGGCATCCAGGTCTACAGCGGCAATTTCCTCGACGGGACCGTGACCGGCAAGGGCGGGGTGGTCTATGAGCAGCGCCGGGCCATCTGCCTGGAGACGCAGCATTATCCCGACAGCCCCAACAAGCCGCAGTGGCCCTCCGTGGTCCTGCGTCCGGGCGAGACCTACCGCAGCCGCTGCATCTTCGCCTTCAGCGTGAAATAATCAACCAAAACGTGTCATACATGCTATCAATCCTGCCTCTTCAGGCTGCTGACCTGAACCGTATTTCCCTCGCGTCCTGGGACTGGATCGTCATCGGGATCTTTTTCCTGGCCATGGTGTGGATCTGCTGGGACGTTTCCCGCAAGAAAAAGGAAACCTCGGGGGACTATTTCCTGAACGGCCGCACGGCCACGTGGATCGCCATCGGCGCGTCCATTTTCGCCTCCAACATCGGCTCCGAACACCTCATCGGCCTGGCCGGCACGGGTGCATCCGCCGGCATGGCGCAGGCCCACTGGGAGATCCAGGGCTGGATGATCCTCATCCTGGGCTGGGTCTTCGTCCCGTTCTACGAGCGCAGCATGGTCTATACGATGCCCGAATTCCTCGAGAAGCGTTACAACAAGGAGAGCCGGGGGATCCTGACCTGGCTGTCCCTCGCCAGCTACGTTCTCACCAAGGTGTCCGTGACCGTGCTGGCCGGCGGCCTCGCGCTGAACACCCTGCTGGGCATCAACTTCTGGGTGGCCGCCCTGGCCCTTGTGATCATCACCGCCATCTACACGGTGATCGGCGGCATGGAATCCGTGCTGAAGACTTCGGTCTTGCAGACGCCGATCCTGCTGCTCGGATCCCTGGTCATCCTCTGGCTCGGCCTGCGTGAACTCGGCGGCTGGAACGCGATGATGGACATCTGCAACGCCCAGCCCGTCAACGAGTACGGCGACACGATGACCAATCTGATGCGCAGCGGCCAGGACAAGGATTTCCCGTGGTACGGGGCCCTGTTCGGCTCCGCCATCATCGGTTTCTGGTACTGGTGTACCGACCAGTTCATCGTCCAGCGCGTCCTCTCCGGCAAGAACCAGAAGGAGTCCCGGCGCGGCACCATCTTCGGCGCCTACCTCAAGCTCCTGCCGGTGTTCCTGTTCCTGATTCCGGGCATGATCGCCTTCGCACTTACCAAGACACCTGATTCCCAGATCGGACAGGTCCTCGCCACCGCTCTCGGCGTCCGGCCCGACGGCACCGTCGCCAACCCGGACATCGCCTTCCCGATGCTGGTCAACACCCTGCTTCCGGTAGGTCTGAAGGGGGTGGTGATCTGCGGTATCCTCGCCGCCCTGATGAGTTCGCTCGCCTCGCTGTACAATTCCTCCGCGATGCTGTACACGATCGACATCTACAAGCGCAAGCATCCGGATACGGACGAGAAGAAGCTCGTGCTCATCGGGCGCATCGCCACCGTGGTGGTGGTCGTGCTCGGCGTGCTGTGGATCTTCGTCATCCAGCGCATGGGCAAGAGCCTCTATAACTACATCCAGAGCGTCCAGAGCCTGCTGGCCCCGGCCATCGCAGCGGTCTTCCTGCTGGGTATCTGCTGGAAGAAGACCTCCCCGAAGGCCGGCATGTGGACCCTCGTCGTGGGTCTGGTGCTCGGCTTCACCCGACTGATCACCATGATCATCAATCCGTCGGCGCACAACGTATTCACCTTTGTCTTCAACGAGTTGAACGTGTACGCTTTCTGCGTGTGGATGTTCCTTTTCTGCGTGGTGCTCGCCATCGTGGTCACGCTGCTGACCCCGAAACCGACGGAGAAGCAGGTGGAGGGCCTGTGCTTCGGCACGGCCACCCCGGAGCAGAAGGCAGCCACCCGCGCCTCCTGGGGCAAATGGGACATCATCCATACCTGCATCATCCTGGCCTTCACGGTCGCGTTCTACATTTATTTCTGGTAGTCTATGCTTGAGGAACTGAAAGAAAGAGTCTGCAAAGCCAACCTGGACCTTGTGAAGCACGGCCTCGTCCTTTTGACCTGGGGGAATGTGTCCGCCATCGACCGCGCGGCCGGCCTGGTGGTCATCAAGCCTTCCGGTGTCGGATATGACGGCATGAAGCCGTCCGACATGGTGGTCGTGGACCTGGACGGCCGGGTGGTGGAGGGGAGGCTCAACCCTTCTTCCGACACCCCGACGCATATTGTGCTGTACAAGGCCTTCCCCCATATCGGGAGCGTGGTGCACACGCATTCCACCTTCGCCACGGCCTGGGCGCAGGCCGGCAAGGGCATTCCGAGCCTGGGCACTACGCACGCGGATTATTTCCATGGCAACATTCCCTGCACCCGCAACATGAAGAAAGCCGAGATTTTCGGGGAGTATGAGAAAGAGACCGGCCATGTCATCGTCGAGGCATTCAGGAAATTGAATCCCGACGACACGCCGGCCGTGCTGGTGCGCAACCACGGTCCCTTCGCCTGGGGGGCGGACACGGACGGTGCCGTCCACAACGCCGTGGTGCTGGAAGAAGTCGCGAAGATGGCGTATCTGTCCATCGACATCCACGTGGCCGCCCAGCTCAAAGGCCTCTACCTGACGGATTTCTCCCCCGAGATGAACAGGAACCTCATCGAAAAGCACTACAGCCGCAAACATGGCCCCGATGCCTACTACGGCCAGAAAAAGAAACAATAACCCAATTAAAGCATTAAGTAACTGATATGGCATTTGAAAATTGCGAATTATGGTGGGTGACCGGCGCGCAGCTCCTCTATGGGGGAGACGCCGTGGTTGCCGTGGACGGACATTCCAAAGAGATGGTCGCCGGACTGAACGCCGGCGGCAACATTCCCGTAAAGATCGTCTATAAGGGTACTGCCAACAGCAGCCGGGAAGTCGAGGCCGTGATGAAGGCCGCGAACAACGAGCCCCGTTGCGTGGGTGTCATCACCTGGATGCACACCTTCTCCCCGGCGAAGATGTGGATCAAGGGCCTCCAGGCCCTGGAAAAGCCGTTGCTGCATTTCCATACGCAGTACAATGCGGAGATTCCCTGGGACAAGATCGACATGGACTTCATGAACCTCAACCAGAGCGCCCACGGCGACATCGAGTTCGGGCACATCTGCACGCGGATGCGCGTCCCGCGCAAGGTGGTCGTCGGATACTGGAAGAGCCCCGAGGCCCAGAAGAAGATCGCCGTGTGGGCCCGCGTGGCCGCCGGCGTCGCCGACGCCCGGAATGTCCGCTGCCTGATGTTCGGCATGAACATGAACAACGTCGCCGTCACCGACGGCGACCGTGTGGAGTTCGAGCAGCGCCTGGGCTATCATGTCGATTATTACCCGGTTTCCTCCCTGATGGAGTACTATAAGAAGGTGACCGACGCCGAGACGGAGGCCCTCGTGGCGGAGTACAAGAAGCTTTATACCGTCAAGATCGACGAGTCCGGCGAGCAGGTCTATTGGGAGAAGGTGCGCAATTCCGCCAAGGCGGAGATCGCCCTGCGCCGCGTGCTGAAGGACGAGGGCGCCACGGCGTTCACGACCAACTTCGACGACCTCGGCGACGCCGACGTGGACGCTCCGGACTTCTGCGGCTTCGACCAGATCCCGGGCCTGGCCTCGCAGCGCCTCATGGAGGAGGGCTACGGCTTCGGCGCCGAAGGCGACTGGAAGACCGCCTGCCTGTACCGTACGCTCTGGGTGATGTCCCAGGGCCTTCCGACCGGTTGTTCCTTCCTCGAGGACTACACGCTCAATTTTGCGGGCGACCGCTCGTCCTGCCTGCAGAGCCACATGCTGGAGATCTGCCCGATGATCGCCAGTGACAAGCCGAAGCTGGAAGTCCACTTCCTCGGCATCGGCATCCGCAAGCAGCAGACCGCCCGCCTGGTCTTCACGTCGAAGACCGGTCCCGGCATCAAGGCCACGGTCGTGGACCTGGGCAACCGTTTCCGCCTCATCGCGCAGGACGTGGAGTGCATCGAGCCCAAGCCGATGCCCAAACTCCCCGTCGCTTCGGCCCTTTGGGTCCCGCAGCCGACCTTCGAGGTGGGCGCCGGCGCCTGGATTCTGGCGGGCGGCACGCACCATTCCGCCTTCAGCTACGACATTACGGCCGATTACTGGGATGACTTCGCCGAAATGACCGGCATCGAATTCGTCCATATCCATAAGGGCACGACGATTCCCGAGTTCAAGAAGGAGCTCCGGATGAACGAAGTCTATTACATGCTGAACAAGGCCCTCAAGTAAGCCATGGACGCAAGACAGACCATCGAATCCGGCAAGGCCGTCCTGGGCATCGAATTCGGCTCCACCCGCATCAAGGCGGTGCTGGTGGACGAGGACCATATCCCCGTCGCCCAGGGCAGCTACGAGTGGGAAAACCAGCTCGTGGACGGCCTGTGGACCTATAGCAAGGAAGTCATCTGGTTCGGCCTGCAGCAGTGCTACGCCGACCTTCGCGCCGACGTGCGCAAGCGCTATGGCGTGGAGATCGAGCATCTTGCCGCCATCGGCATCAGTGCGATGATGCATGGCTACATGCCTTTCAACAAAGAGGGACACCTGCTGGTCCCGTTCCGGACCTGGCGCAACACGAACACCGGCCCTGCCGCGGCGGAGCTCTCCAAGTTGTTCGTGTACAATATTCCGCTCCGCTGGAGCATCTCCCACCTCTATCAGGCGATCCTGAACCAGGAGGCCCATGTCGAGAGCATCGGCTACCTGACCACCCTGGCCGGCTATATCCACTGGAAACTCACCGGGGAGAAGGTGCTGGGTGTGGGCGATGCTTCCGGCATGCTGCCGGTGGACCCCGTCACGGGAGATTACCGGGCGGACATGGTGGAGAAGTTCGAGGCCCTCGTGGCCCCGAAGAGGTTCCGCTGGAAGTTGCACAAGATCCTGCCCAGGGTGTTGCAGGCCGGCGAGCCGGCCGGCAGCCTGACGGTGACCGGCGCCAAGCGCCTGGACGTCTCGGGGCATCTCCAGCCGGGAGTCCCGCTCTGCCCGCCGGAAGGCGACGCTGGCACCGGCATGGTGGCGACCAACGCCGTCAAGCCGCGCACGGGCAACGTTTCGGCCGGTACGTCTTCCTTCTCCATGATCGTCCTGGAGAAGGAACTGTCCAGGCCGAACGGGATGATCGACATCGTCACGACCCCGGACGGCAACCCCGTCGCGATGGTCCACTGCAACAACTGCACGTCGGAGCTCAATGCCTGGGTGAAGATGATCCGCGAGTCCCGGCAGCTGCTGGGACCCGGGGACGACGGCGCCGACATCTACGGCACCCTGTACACGCATGCCCTGGAGGGCGATCCCGACTGCGGCGGCCTGGTGGCGTTCAATTACGTTTCCGGCGAGCCGGTGACGGGATTCGCCGAAGGGCGTCCGCTCTTTGTGCGGGGCGCGTCCGACAACTTCACGCTGGCCAATTTCTTCCGCGCCCAGCTGTACGGCGCGATCGCCGTGCTGAAGATCGGCAACGACGTGCTGTTCAATGAAGAACATGTCAAGGTGGACCGTATCACGGGCCACGGCGGCCTGTTCAAGACCCCCGTCGTGGGGCAGCGTTTCCTCGCGGCTGCGCTGAATTCGCCGATTTCCGTGATGGAGACGGCCGGCGAAGGCGGCGCCTGGGGCATCGCCCTGCTGGCCTCTTTCCTCGTGAACAACGGCGCCCGGCTCAGCCTGCCGGACTTCCTGGACAAGGTCGTCTTTGCCGGCAATGCCGGCACGGAGATCGCTCCGGATCCCGCTGACGTCGCCGGTTTCGAGGCCTACCTTGCGAATTACCGGGCGGCTTTCCCCATCGAGGAGGCCGCGGTGCGCTGCAAGAAATAAAGGATAATGGAGCAGATCTGGGACCCGCTTCGCAAAAAGATGGTCACTGCCACACCCGAGGAACGGGTGCGGCAGTGGTTTATCATGCAGCTCCGGGATGCATTCGGCGTGCCGGAGCACATGATGCGCAGCGAGGTGGGTTTCCGGTACGGCAGGAAACCCTGGCGGGCCGATATCCTGGTGTATGACCGGTCCGGCGCGCCGCTGCTGGTCGTGGAGTGCAAACGCCCGGATGTCGCCCTCGATGAAAAGGTCCTCCGGCAGGCCATGCGCTACAATTCTGTGCTCGCCGTCCGCTTTCTGGTGGTGACTAACGGAAATTTGACGTATCTTTACAGGCTGGAAGGGGGCGTGTTCGTCCCGTGCGAACGCATCCCCGCCTACGAAGAGATGTTATGCCAACGATAACCCCGCAGTTTCTGGACAGGCCGGTCTTCCGCCTGCTTTCGGAGGTGGCCGCCGACAAGGGCGTGCGCGCCTTCGTCATCGGCGGCTTTGTGCGTGACTGTTTCCTGGGCCGCCCCTGCAACGACATCGACGTCGTCGTGGAGGGCAGCGGGATCGATTTCGCCCGGGCGGTGGGGGAGCGGACGCATCAGCATGTCTCTTATTTCAAGAATTTCGGTACGGCGATGCTCCATTACCATGGCGACGAGCTCGAATTCGTCGGCGCGCGCAAGGAGTCTTACCGCCGTGAATCCCGCAAGCCCATCGTAGAGGACGGCACGCTCGAGGACGACCAGCAGCGGCGGGATTTCACCATCAACGCGATGGCTTTTTCCCTGCAGAAAGAGGATTTCGGGGCGCTGGTGGATCCGTTCGGCGGCATCCGTGACCTGGATGCCGGTATCATCCGCACGCCGCTGGACCCCGACACGACCTATTCCGACGATCCGCTCCGGATGCTGCGGGCCGTGCGCTTCGCCGCGAAACTGTCCACACCGGACCATCTTTTCACCATCGTGCCGGAATCGATGGCGTCCATGCGCCGGATGGCCGACCGTCTGAAGATCCTCTCCTGCGAGCGGATTGCCGAAGAGCTCAACAAGATGCTCCTGACGGACTGCCCCGCAATGGCCTTCCGCCTGATGGACGAAGCCGGCCTGCTGGCATACGTGCTGCCGGAACTGCTGGCCCTCAAGGGCGTGGAAACCGTTGACGGACGCGGCCACAAAGACAATTTCGAACATTCCCTCGCCGTTTTGGACAACGTGGTTGCCGCCCAGGCTGTGCTGTCCGGACGCGAGCCATTGTGGCTGAGGTGGGCGGCCGTGCTTCACGATATCGGAAAACCCGCGAGCAAGCGCTACGACGCGTCGCAGGGCTGGACCTTCCATGGCCACGAGGTCGTCGGCGCCCGGATGGTGCCGAAGATCTTCAACCGCCTGCGCCTGCCGCTCGACGAGATGAAGTATGTCCAGAAACTGGTCCGGCTGCATCTGCGGCCGATCGCGCTGGTGGATGAAGAGGTCACGGATTCGGCCGTGCGCCGGCTCCTTTTCGACGCCGGCGACGACATCGACGACCTGATGCTCCTCTGCAACGCCGACATCACGTCCAAGAACGAGGCGAAGGTGGCGCGGATCCGTGCCAATTTCGAACTGGTGAAGCGGAAGCTCGTGGAGGTGGAGGAGAAGGATGCGATCCGCAACTTCAAGAATCCGATCGACGGCATATACGTGATGGAAGTGTATGGAATCCCGCCCTGCGCAGAGATCGGGCAGCTCAAGGAGATGGTCAAAGAGGCCATCCTGGACGGAGAAATCGGCAATAATTTCGAGGAGGCCGATGCCTATATGCGGAAGCGGGCTCCCGAGCTCGGGCTGCATGAGGTATGATCGAGCGTTACCTGACATACCTCTCCTCCGTCCGCCGCTACTCTCCCCGTACCGTCGAGATCTACCGCGGCGTCCTGGAAGATTATTCCTCATTTGTTTCTGCCGGTGAGGCTCCGTGCAGCAAGGGCTCTGCCCGACAGAACTTCGCGCTGCGCGCTCATCCCTCCCAGCTTGACGGCTGGGCCCCTCCCGTTCACGAGGCCACGGGCGGCCACGGTTCTGCTGGGCAGACCCTTGCTGACGCTGCGCAGTTGCGCGAAATTTTGTCCGTCCAGACGATCCGGAGCTATGAGGTGTATCTGATGGATGAGAAGGGGGAGGGGGCGAAGACGGTGAACCTGCACATGAGCGTGCTGAGCGGATTCTGCAAGTATTTGATGCGGGAGGGCGTGCTGGAGAGCAACCCGGTGCGGCTCGTGGCGCGGCCCAGGCAGGAAAAACGGCTGCCGGTGTTCTACCGGGACGAATCGATGCGCGCGTACTTCGAGCAGACGAAGGGGGTGCTGGAGTATGGCAAGTATGAAGACCAGCTGCAGCGGATGATCCTCGGGATGCTGTTCGGGACGGGGATCCGGCGGGGCGAACTGATTTCACTCAACCGGAGTTCCCTGGACCTGTCGCGGCAGGTACTGCGCGTGCGCGGCAAGGGAGACAAAATGCGGGAAATTCCCCTGCTTCCTTCACTATGTGAGGAAATATTGTTATATTTACATGCAGTTGACTCTTTGAAATGCGCGGATACGACCCCGGACGCTCCGCTCCTGCAGACGCCGGGAGGCGGCAGGCTCTATCCGGTCTATGTGGACCGGGCGGTCAAGGCGGCCCTCGGACCCGTCGGCGGCATCAGCGGCAGGAAGTCCCCGCACGTCCTGCGCCACACGCTGGCCACGGAGCTGCTGGACGGGGGAGCGGACCTCAATTCCATCAAGGAACTGCTGGGCCACAGCTCCCTGGCGGCGACCCAGGTCTACACGCACAATTCCATCGAGCGGCTGCAGCAAGTGTATAAATCCGCCCATCCAAGGGCAAAAAACGATGATCACCATGGAGATTAAAATCAAAGCCCTGAAGTTCGAAGTCGGTGAGCAGCTCTCCGCCTTCGTCGAGAAGAAAGTATCCCGCCTGGCCCGCTTCTGCGAGGGCCTTTCGGATGAAGTGGAGGTGGCGCTTGAAGACCATCTCAAACAAGGCAAGCAGGCCAAGATCCAGATCCACATTCCCGGTGAGGAACTCATCATCGACCGGGAGGCTGACACCTTCGAGAATGCCATCACGGAGGCCGTGGACGCCATGAAGGAGAAACTGACGCGCGTCAAAGAGAAGAAATTCGAGAATTAACCGCATTATAAATGAAAATCTACAAGAAACTGGCCACGGTGGCCATGGCGGCTTTCGCCGCTGTATCCCTGACGGGTTGCGATTTCCTCGCCGAACTGCTGGACGAACTGCTGGACGACGGGGGAGAGGATACCGAATACGTGGATGCATGGGCCAATCTGGTCAAGGAGGACGTCTATGATGCCATCCTGGATATCAAGACCCGGACGCTGACTTACGGCACTCACAGCTACACGATCGTCAAGGAAATCGATTTGGAAACGCAAGAGTTCAAGGAGCCCACGGCCTCCGTGACCTTCACCCACATCCCTTCCGGTTACACCGAATTCTCGGCGGTCTATGAGAATCTGCTCGGCAAGAGCATTGCCGGTACCGCCGCCATGATTCCGATGGCCATGGAGATCTATGCCCGCGACGCCAAGACCGGCGAAGCCTGCTTCGACCTGCTGTGCAGCAGTTCTTCGACGGTCAGCGGGATCATCCGCCAGCTCAAGGACAAGTTCGTCCCCACCAGCTATTCCGGCGAGGACGACAGCTACATCCAGCGTTTCATCCCCGCCGCCCTGCTCAAGGGCGCGAACCCGGACAACGCCTACAGTCCGTCCACTCCCTATACGGTCGAGATGACGATGAGTCCCAACGGGGTCCAGGAGGCCGAGCTCAGCGGCGGCGTGGTCATATACCTGTACATCCTGACTTCGGGCGGCTGGGACAGCTACCAGCGTGGCGTGGAGATACTCCTGCCTTATGATAAGGAGGACTCCGAGCTTGAGGATGAATTCGAGGTCTTCAACTGCCCGTCCTGCTACACGCAGTGCAAGCCCATCAAGGGCACCTGGGCCGGTCTGAAGTAGACGTCTCTCCTCGAAAACGAAAACTCCTGGATCTCGTCAGAGGTTCAGGAGTTTTGCCGTTAATTCCACGAGCAGTTCGCCGTCGGAGACGAGCGTCGATCCGTCGCCGCCCTTGCCCAGGTAGTCGTACTCGCAGAGCAGCGAGATGGCGGCCATGGCCTTGGGGACGGGATAGTTGCGCACGGCGTAGTCGTATTCCCTGTAGAAATAGGGATTCAGTCCCGGGAGGGCGCGCGCCTTGTCCTCCGCCGAAGGGAAGCCGCCGGAGGAGAGCAGCGCACCGTAGCGCAGGATCCGGTTGAAATGCGTGAAGAGGGCGCTGACGGCTGCCGGAAGGGCGAAACGGGCGGCGTCGCCCAGATGGGCGGCAATCTTGAGCGCCTTCGGGGCATGCTTGTAGGAGAGCTCGCGGGTGAGCTCGTAGATGCTGAACTGGCGGGAGATGCCGACGTTGCGCTCGATGTCCTCGACCGTCACGCGGGTGGTCCCTTCGGGCAGGGCCTTGGTGAGCTTGTCCGTCTCCACGACGAGGGTGGTGAGCTCCGTGCCGGCCGATTCGGCGAGGAGGGAGGCGGCCGGCGGATCGATGTGCAGGCCGCGCGAGGCGTAGTATGACTGGATCCACTCCGGGATCTGGTAATCCCGCAGGGCGGGGGAATCCACGACCTCGCCGATCTTCAGGGCGGCTTTGTAGAAGGCTTTGCGCTTGTCCACGGAAGCCTTGTGCAGCAAGACCACGAGTACGGTGCTTTCCAGCGGAGCGGCGCAGTAGAAAGACAGGTTCTCGATGTCCTTCATCTGCTGGGCCTCCTTGACGACCACGAGCTGGCGCTCGGCCATCATCGGAAAGCGGCGGGCGGCCGTGACGACCTGGTCCGCCGTGACTTCGCCTCCGTAGCAGACCGTCTCGTTGAAGTCCTTCTCCTCTTCGGGAATGCAGTGCTCCAGGATGGCGTCGCAGACCTGTTCCGGATAATACGGCTCATCGCCCATCAGCAGATAGACGGGCTTGAAAGACCCCGTCCGGACCGCTGAAACGATTTTGGCACATTGTGCATCGATATTGACAGAACTCTTGGCCATATCCATACAAAAATACGTAAAAACTTCGTACTTTTGCCTAATGCAAACACAAATCCTGATCTTATGAAAAAATTGATGATCCTGCTTGCAGGCGCCTTCCTTTCCGCAGGGACCTCCCTGCTGGCGCAGGACGCCACCGTCCGTGTCCACGAAGCCGGCACCGGCGTCACCATCCCCGCCGAGATCTACGGCCAGTTCTCCGAACACCTGGGACGCTGCATCTACGGCGGCCTCTGGGTGGGCAAGGATTCTTCCGTTCCCAACATAGAAGGTTATCGCAAGGATGTCTTCGATGCGCTCAAGGCCCTCAAGGTCCCCGTGATGCGCTGGCCGGGCGGATGCTTCGCCGACGACTACCACTGGATGGACGGCATCGGTCCGCAGGAGAAACGCGGCTATCTGACCAACACCAACTGGGGCGGCACGCTCGAGGACAACAGCTTCGGCACGCACGAGTTCCTGAACCTCTGCGAACTGCTCGGCATCCAGCCGTACATCAGCGGCAACGTGGGAAGCGGCAGCGTCCAGGAGATGTCCCAGTGGGTCGAATACATGACCTCCGACGCCAAGACTCCGATGGCTGACCTGCGTCGCGCCAACGGACGCGAGGAGCCCTGGAAGGTCAAATACTTCGGCATCGGCAACGAGGCGTGGGGCTGCGGCGGCAACATGACGCCGGAGTACTACAGCGACCTTTTCCGCCGCTACGGCACCTATCTGCACGACTACGCGGGCAACCGCCTGTTCAAGATCGCCAGCGGTGCTTCCGACTACGACTACAACTGGACCCGCGTGCTGATGAGAAACCTCGTCGGCAAGGGCATGGCCGGCATCTCCCTGCACTACTATACCGTCACGGGTTGGAACGGCCCGAAGGGAGCGGCCACGAAGTTCTCCGACAAGGACTACTACTGGCTTCTGTCCAAGACCATCGAGATCGAGGATGTCCTCAGGAAACACATCGAGATCATGGACGAACTGGACCGTTCCGGCCGCGTCGCCCTGCTGCTCGACGAATGGGGCACCTGGTATGACGTCGAGCCGGGTACGAACCCGGGCCACCTGTACCAGCAGAACACCATGCGCGACGCCATCGTGGCCGCGCTCAACTTCGACATTTTCCACAAATATACCCGCCGCCTGAAGATGGCGAACATCGCCCAGGTGGTCAACGTCCTCCAGTCGATGATCCTCACGAACGAGACGGAGATGGTCCTCACGCCGACCTATCACGTGTTCGAGATGTACAACGTCCACCAGGATGCCGAATTCATCGAATCCGAATGTCTGACCGGCCACGTCAAGACCGAGCGCCCGTGTGCGGTGCCGGAGGTGGACGCCACCGTGTCCCGCAAGGACGGTGAAATGCACCTGTCGCTGGTCAACACGGATCTCAAGAAGGCCATGAAGGTCTCTGTGACCTTCGACGGCGACGGCGTATCCAAGATCCTGTCTGCGCGCGTGCTGACCTCCGGGGACGTCCACGACTACAACGACTTCGGCAAGCCCGATGTCGTCAAGCCGGTGGCATTCAAAGACTACAAACTCACCCGGGGCGGCATCGAGCTGACCCTCCCGCCGTGCAGCGTCGTCGTGCTCGCGGCAAAATGATCTGCTACCCAACAGTGTATTATGGCAATTATAGAATGTAAGAATGTCTGCAAGAATTTCGGACAGAAGGTGGCCCTGGACCACGTCAGCCTCGAGATTCCTGAAGGAGGGATCTTCGGCCTGCTCGGCCCGAACGGAGCCGGCAAGACGACCCTCATCCGTATCATCAACCGCATTACGATTCCCACGGACGGCGAGATCCTTTTCAGCGGCCGTCCCATCACGCGGGAAGATGTCGCACGCATCGGCTACATGCCCGAGGAGCGCGGCCTCTACCGCAAGATGAAAGTCGGCGACCAGGCCATGTACCTGGCGCAGCTCAAGGGGATGTCCGCTCCCGACGCCCGCCAGGCCCTCAAGGACTGGTTCGTCCGTTTCGGCATCCAGAGCTGGTGGGACAAGAAGGTGGAGGAGCTCTCCAAGGGTATGGCCCAGAAGCTCCAGTTCATCACCACGGTGGTCCACAGGCCTTCGCTGATGATCCTGGACGAACCCTTCTCCGGCTTCGACCCGGTCAACGCCGAGATCATCCGTCAGGAAGTCCTCCGGCTGAAGGAAGAGGGAGCCACCATCATCCTCTCCACCCACAACATGGAGTCCGTGGAGGAACTCTGCGACAACATCGCGCTTATCAACAAGGCCCGTCTGGTGATCACCGGCGGCGTGGAGCAGATCCGGCGCGACTACGGCAACAACAACGTCGAACTGGTGTACACCGACGGCGACGGGCGCCACGAGGTCGTCCTGCCGCGCGAAACGGACGGCACCTCGACCCTGCGCACCTATCTGGACAAGGAAGGCGTGCAGATCAACTCCTACAAGGAATTGATGCCGCGCATGAACGACATTTTCATCAAACTCGTAACGGAAGGGGAGGAACAGGCATGAACTTCAAGACGATAGGCATTGTTATCAGCCGCGAATACCTCAACAGGGTCAAGAAAAAGAGTTTTATCTGGACGACGCTCCTCGTTCCCATCCTGGTGGCCGGTCTGACGATCGGCATCATGCTGGCCGTGATGAACACCAAGGACAAGGTCAAGACCATCGCCGTGGCGGATGCCTCCGGCATCGTCCTGCCTTACCTGACGGACACGGAGACCATCCGGTACAAGGACACCGGCACGCAGCCGCTTGACAGCGTCAAGGCCAATCTGTCCGCCCTGGGCTATGACGGCGTGCTCTCCGTGGGACCGCTGGATCCCGTCGAGAAGACCGTCACGGCGGACATTTTTTCGGCGAAACCCTTCGGCATGGAACTGACCGACAATATCAACAGCCGTCTGAACCGGGCGGTGGAGGACTACCGCATCGCTTCCTACAACATCGAGGGCCTGGACCAGATCCTCAAGGACGTCAAGGCGAATGTCCGCCTGCACTCGTATACCATTTCCGACGACGGAGAGGAGAAGATCTCCGAGGCCGGGGTGTACAGCATCCTGTCGATGCTCCTGGGCATCTTCCTGTTCATGTTCATCACGCTGTTCGGCGGTATGGTCATGAGCTCGGTGATTGAAGAGAAATCCAGCCGCGTGGTGGAGGTGCTCATCAGTTCCGTCAAGGCGACGGAGCTGATGTTCGGCAAGATCATCGGCATCGCCCTCGTGGCGCTGACGCAGTTCCTGCTCTGGATCGTGCTTTCGGTCGCCATCATCAGCATCGGCGGCTCCTTGATCGGTATGGACAAGCTGGGTGGCGGCAACGCCACCGAACTGGTCAGCTCGATGGGCGGGGTGGATGCCGCCCAGCTGGAGGCCGCAACCGCGCAGCTCTCGGACGAGAACGAAATCGGAACGGTGCTCAGCACCCTGCAGGGCCTTCCGTTCGGCCGTATCCTCAGCCTGTTCCTGGTGTATTTCTTCTTCGGCTACCTGCTGTACGCCTCGATGTTCGCCGCCATCGGTTCCGCCGTGGAGAACGAAGGCGACACGCAGCAGCTCCAGCTGCCGCTGACGATTCCGCTGCTGCTGGGCTACATCATCGCCTTGTATGCTTTCCGTGCCCCCGACAGCTCGATCGCCTTCTGGGGATCCATCATCCCCTTCACTTCGCCGATCGTGATGATCTCGCGCCTGCCCTTCGGCGTCCCGGTGTGGGAGATCATCCTTTCCGTGGTTCTGCTGGTCGCGACCTTCGTGCTCTGCGCCTGGGCTTCGGCCAAGATCTACCGGGTCGGCATCCTGATGTTCGGCAAGAAATCAACGTTCAAAGACCTTTGGAAATGGTTAAAGCAAGACTGATCCCGCTTGCGGCCGCGGTACTGCTCTGCGCCTCCTGCCAGTACAGCCATGAGTATTCCTGGCAGAAGTACCGCATTGACGGCCACCGCACCGGCGTGACCGCCCCTTCCGCGGACAATGTCCCCCAGGCGCTCGGCGTCGTGGCGGGCGATACGTACACCGCGCCCAACGGACGCAGTTTCCGGAAGGGGAGTGCGACCTACGGGGTCGCCGCCGACCTGATCGCCGTGCAGCCGCAGATGAAAGACCTCAAGGAAGTCGTCGGCTTTGCGCCGCGCCCGATGGCCGCGTCCGCTCCGGAGAGCGAACTCTCCAACTGGTGGGTGGACCGCCTGATGGTGGACGTGGCGGACCTGACCCGGCGCAAGGTGGACGTGGGCTTCCTCAACTTCGGCGGCATCCGCGTGGACCTGCCGCAGGGAGACCTGCTGCTGGACGATTTCGTATCGATGTCCCCATTCAAGAACTATCTCACTTATGTGGCTCTTAAAGGCTCTGACCTGAAGGAGATCTTCAACTTCATCGCCGCATCCCGGCCCTTCGTGATCGGCGGTGCGAAACTGGTCGTCAACAATCATCGGATCGACACCCTGCTCGTGGGCGGCAAGCCCATCGATCCGAAGAAGACCTACGGCGTGGCCACGGTCGATTTCCTGATCGACGGCGGCGACGGCATGACCGTCGGCAAGAACGCCAGGGAGATGATCGTCACGAACACGACCGTGATCGACGCCGTGCTCCCGTATGTCCGCAGCCTGCAGGCTGCCGGCAAACCGGTCGAGTACTTTACGGACGGCCGCTGTACCTATGATTCATGGGAGGAGGAATGAGTATGAAAAGATCTTTGATAGCCTTTGCGGCGGCCCTGCTGGCCGTCGGCTCCTGCCAGCAGCCCAAGCTGGTGATCCTTCACACCAACGACACCCACAGCCACTTCGAGCCGCTGCGCGGCGGCGCCGACGACGGCGTGGGCGGCGTGATCGAGCGTGCCGCGTTCGTGGACTCCGTCCGCACCGTGTACGGCGAGGACCGCGTCCTGCTGCTCCACGCCGGCGACTTCAGCCAGGGCTCGCCCTATTTCACCGAGTTGAAGGGCACCCTGGAGCCGTTGGTCATCAACGACTTCGCCTATGACTGCGTGACCTTGGGCAACCATGAGTTCGACAACGACATCGAGGCCCTGACCGAGCGTCTCAAGATGCTCGACGGCACCGCTGTCGTGTGCGCCAACCTCGACCTGTCGCCCTTCGAACTGGGCGAATACGTCAAGCCCTACGCCATCCTCGAGCGCGCCGGCCTGAAGATCGGCATCATCGGCCTCGAGGCCGACATCTCCACGGCCGTGACCAGGACCGTCTCGTCCCGCATGCAGCAGCTCGACAACGTCGAGGTGACCAACCGCTGGGCGGACTATCTCCACGAGACGGAGAAGTGCGACCTCGTCATCCTCCTGTCCCACGCCGGCTACGACGTGGACCAGGAGATCGTGCCCGAGACCCGCTGGGTGGACCTCGTGATCGGCGGCCACACGCACACCTTCGTGGACGACTTCCTCTATGTGAAGAACGCCCGCGGCAAGGAGGTGCCCATCATCACCGACGGCAAGTGGGGCCTCGAAATGGGCCAGATCAACGTTCGCCGGAAGCTGTCCTTCGCACGTTGAATATCTTCGTGCTGGACCGGTAGTAGCGGATGTCGAAACACGAGAACTCCTCGTGCCGGTAGAGTCCCTTCCGGTGGCCGGTCACATAATCGGGTTTGAAACCGATCCGCACCAGGTCCGGCAGCGGCATCGACGAAACCTTTTCTTTGAGCAGCGCCTCCAGGATTTCATAGTTCCTGGAGAGCGCTGTAATCGTTTCCAGACG
This sequence comes from Bacteroidales bacterium, assembly GCA_012744435.1. GTDB lineage: Bacteria > Bacteroidota > Bacteroidia > Bacteroidales > UBA932 > Cryptobacteroides. The sequence continues at coordinate 22,360 of JAAYCA010000052.1, read as the reverse complement.
GATGTCTCTCCGCTGCCGCTGCAGTCGGTTGTGGTAGCGGTTCTTGCAGCTCGGGCTGCAGAAATGCTTGTCCTTTCTTCCGGTGACGGCGCCGCCGCATTCCAGGCAGGTCGTTTCTTCTTCGATTCGGGTCTTGTATGCCATATTCTTCTTTTTTCCAAATAAGGCCCCTTTCTGCCGGATGTCCAAGCTTTGCATAAAAACAGAATGCAGTATTTGTTGTTTTCATCGGATTCTGGTGTTTTTATCAGCTTCAAAATAAAAATGAGCGACTGATAAAAACATCGCCCGGGATATTCTGTTTTTTTAAAACGGCAGGGGAAAACCGCAAAACCGCATTAAAACGTCAAATTCCGCCTCTTTCCGGGGACAGAGCGCTGCCAGTCCGGAGAAAAGCTTCTTCCTTTGCATCGGGAACCGGACCGCGCGGCCGGAGTCCCGATAAACTATGTAAATGGAAAACTTTATGGAACAACTGAACAAAATCGAATTGCGCGGGGTGGTCGGCAGCGTCCGTATCCAGACCTATGACGAGAACAAGATGGCCAGGATCAGTCTGGCGACCAACTTCGCCTACAAGGACCGGGACGGGGCGGCTGTAATCGACACGAGCTGGCATCACATCGTGGCCTGGGAAGGCCGCAATATCCAACAGCTCGAAAAGATCGTGAAAGGTTCCCGGCTCTATGTCGTAGGCCGTGTTCGATACCAGAATTACACAGGTGTGGACGGCGTGGACCGAGTCGCGACCGATATCCTTGCGAGCCGTCTGTCTCTTTTGAACGATGAAGAACCGATGCAGTATGAGATGTAGTTCCTGCATCGGGGGAGGAGGGGACGGGGCCGGCATACGCCTCACTCCTGCGGTCCCGTCCCGGACTCCCTGTCCATGCGGCCAGCGCGCCGCCTTAAGAAAGCTCTGCGTCCTGCTGCCGGCTGTATGCCTGTGTTTTTGGAGCCTGGCCCAGCCGCTGCCGACGGAAGCATCCGGACCGGCGGAGCTGGCGGATCAGGCCCGCCTCGCCCTGTCCCAGAATCTTGCCGACTACCTGTTTCTTGGTACGCTCAATGCCGATCTTCAGTACTCCGTGCATCGCGCGTGGACCCTGCAGGCCGGCGCAAAGTATAACAATTGGACGTGGCGGCACCGGATGGACACCCAGTTCGAATCTCGCCAGCAAAGCTATTATATCGGAGCCCGCTGGTGGCCCTGGTACACCTATTCCGGCTGGTGGCTGGGCGGTCGCCTGCAATACCGCGAATACAATCGCGGCGGCTTGTTCTCCCAGGAGACGGAGGAAGGGGATGCCTTCGGCATCGGTGCCTCCGGAGGCTATAGCGTACATGTCAATCGCTGGCTCAATGTCGATTTCGGCCTCGGCGTCTGGGGTGGAATGACCAAGTACGTGACCTATGCCTGTCCCTATTGCGGAAAGCGGCTGGACGAAGGGGCCAAGCCCTTTTTCCTTCCGGATGAGGCGCGGATCGCGCTGGAATTCATTTTCTGAAGACTATGGAGAATCGTGATAAGACTGCCCGGATCTGCCTGTCGGCAGGCATACTGTTGCTGATCCTTGCATCTTGTGCTTCGCAGCGCAAGCTGGGTACGCTCCAGCGGGAGCAGATGGGCGCGACCCTCCGCTTGCCGGCCGACAGGACAGCGCTCCCGACCATTCCGACGGGGGGCGTCCCGCGGCGGGATACGCTTCGCGTGACGGACCTGCAGGGCCGGGAAATGATCCTGATGCAGGCCATCCGGGATGAGGAGACGGGAGAGATGGTGGCCGCGGAACGGCTGGATGCCGCCGTTGTCACGGCCCGCTTCCGCAACGTGGCCGAACGCCACGGGCGGATCGATCTGGAATTCCAGGTGGTCGTGCCGCAGCAGCTGCAGGATTCCCGCTGGCAGCTCCGGCTGCATCCGGACCTCTATCTGCTCGAGGATAGCCTCAGGCTGGATGACGTGGTGATCACGGGTGCAGATTATCGGAAGGCGCAATTACGTGGTTATGAACAATATGAGAAATTCCTGGGGAGGATAGTCACCGATACGCTGGCCTTTGTGGACCTGCGCAATCTGGAGATTTTCCTGGAGAGGAACATCCCGCAGGTCTATGCTCTGAAGACGGACTCCTCCTACGTTTCGGATGAACTCTTCGCCAGCTACTTCGGCGTTTCCGAGCAGGAAGCCGTAGAGCATTATACCAACAAGTTCCTGCTGCGCCGCAACGAACGGCGCAAGGCGGACCGGGAACGGATGTTCCGGAAGTATGTCAAGGCGCCTCTCGTCACGGACGGTATCCGGCTCGATACGGTGATCCGCGGCTCGTCGGGGGAGTTCATCTACAACTATGTCCAGACCATCACCACCCGCCCCAAGCTCCGCAAGGCGGATATCCGCCTATGCGGTGAGATCTTCGAGCAGGACCGCCGGCTCTACACGGTGCCGCAGTCCGATCCGCTGACCTTCTACATTTCCTCGGTGTCCTCCTTTGTGGACGGGACGGAGCGCTACAAGACCGTGATCCTTTCCCGCAATCTGGAGGCGAATACGTCTTCCAACATCGATTTCCGGACGGGACGTCACGAGATCGAGGAAAAACTGGGCGACAATGCGCGGGAAATCTCATACATCAAAGAGAATCTGCGGAACCTGCTGCTCAACGAGACCTACGAACTGGACAGTGTGACCATTGCTGCCTCGGCTTCGCCGGAAGGCTCGGTATCTTCCAACAACAGCTTGACTTACAGACGTTCCCGCGCGGCGTCGGATTACTTTGAACGTTATATCCAATATGTGCGGGATTCTGTGCGGCGCGAAGACGGAGCCATTATCCAGGTTGGTGACGATTTCTCCGAAGGGGCGGTGCGGACTTCCGACCGGGCCTCCCGCGAAATCCGCTTCCTGTCGCGCAGCGGCGGGGAGAACTGGCTGGCACTGGACGATTTCGTACAGCTTGACAGTCTGATGACCGAGGCGCAAAAGGAAGACTACTTCCGTCTGCAGGCGCTGAAGGATCCGGATGAACGGGAAAAGCGGATGCGGGGCGAGTCTTGGTACAAGCACCTGACGGAGCAATACTATCCGCGCCTGCGGACGGTCCGTTTCACCTTTGCCCTGCACCGCAAGGGCATGGTCAAGGATACCGTCCATACCACGGAACTGGATTCCGCCTACATGCGCGGGATCGAGGCGATACGGGACCACGAATATGAAAGGGCTTTGGATTATCTGACCCCGTACCAGGACTACAATACGGCCGTTGCCTATGTGGCGCTGGACCGGAATGTCTCCGCGCAGGCCATTCTGCGCGATCTGCCCCGTACGGCGCCGGTCAACTACATGCTGGCGCTGCTGTCCGCCCGCGAAGGCGATGAGCAGCAGGCGGTGCAGCATTACCTGGATGCCTGCGGCCAGGACCGCTCCTATGTGAGCCGCGGGAACCTGGATCCGGAGATATCAGCGCTCATCCGCAAGTATGCTCTCAATCAGGAAGAGGAAGAGGATTGGGGAGACCTGATTTATTGAATTATAAAGAATAAACTGTTTTTACATGAAGAACTTATGTATGTTGCTTCCCGCTGCGGTACTGCTTGCCGCCGGATGCAGCCGGCTGCCGGGGGCGGAAGTGCCCGGCACCGAATCCGAACTGACCGTGAACCTCAGCGGCATCCCGGAATCGAAAGCGACGCCCGGGACGGATGCCGAGAACGCGGTGAACAACCTGTCCCTGTATGTTTTCGATGCCGACGGGATGCTGGACATCGTCCATGCCTGCACAACGGATGAGATCGGACGGAAATCCGCAAAATTCCCGGTCAAGACGGGGGTCAAGACCGTCTATGCCATCGCCAACATGAACGGGTCGCTGGCCTCGCGGGTCAATGCAAAATACCTGCTTTCGGACCTGGAAACGGTCAGCTATGCGCTTTCGGATAATCAGACGTCAGGTCTGGTGATGCGCGGGAGCATGTCTTCCGTCTCCGTCAGTGCCGCTTCCGGCGGCGCTGCGAGCGTGGATCTGGTCCGCGGGGTGGCGCGTATCTCGCTGAACAGCGTAAAGAACAATCTTCCGGCCCCTTACGGGACCGTGAAGATTGTTCACGCCTTTCTCTGCAATGCCGTCGGCAACCAGAACCTGAAAGGGAATGCGAGCCCGGATCCGGCTTCGTTCGTCAACCGCGATGCCACCCGGGGCCATGTCCGCACGCAGGTGATCGGGACCGGCTCGAATGCGGCCGAATGTGCCGAGCTCACATTCCATTCGCTCGGGGACGATATCGCCTCCGGCGGGACAAAAACCTATGGGAACCGTTTCTTTTATGCCTTCCCGAATGCGCTGACGAGTCCGAACAACGGTTTCTCCGATCCCTTCACGCCGACGGCGACGGTCTTGATGACCGTGGTCCGGATCAAGGACCGGAACTACTATTATCCGGTTGCCCTGAAAGGAGGTCTTGCGGCCAATACCGAGTATAAAGTGGACCTGACCATCACCGGACTGGGGAACAAGGAGGACAATCCTTTCGCGAAGATAGACAAGGCGGAACTCACGGCGACCGTGCAGATCCTTCCCTGGACGACGGGAACGCCCGTGTCCGAGACAATCTGAAAACCGAAACGACAAAAACGCAATGAAAAGAATGAAAGATATCGCCGCGCTTGCCGCGGCTTCGGCGCTGATCTTCAGTGCCTGCAACAAGTTTGAAGGCCCGCAGGCAGAGCTTTCCGCCCCGGCCGGGGAGACCCTGTTGTCCGTGAATTTCTGTCCGCCCGCCACGAAAGTGGCTGCGCAGACGGACTCGAACGAGAAGATGATCCGCAATGTCCAGATCTTCGTGTTCCGCGGCGGGAACGGCGGGGATGCCGGCAATCTGGAAGTAGCCGTGTCGGCAGGTTTCGACCAGGAGCTTGACGTTTCGACGGGCAGCTACAACGGCATCACGGTGAAATGTTCGACAGGGGAGCGGGAGATCTGGGCCGTGGTCAATGACGCCCTGGACCATACCGCCGGTCCGGATGCCGTGGCGACGAAAGACGATTTCCTCGCCCTGACCCATGACCTGAAGGATGCCCGCAAGGACAAGTTGCTGATGGTGGGGACGAGCGGTCCCAGAATGCTCCATGAAGGCCGTGAGGATGTGGAGATCGAAGTCCGGCGGATGGCCGCGTCGGTGATCCTGGAGACGGTTACGCAGGATTTCAGTTCGCCCGCTTATCAGAAAAGCGGGGTGTTCCGGGTGGAAGACTGTTATCTGCTGAACGTACCCGGCCGTGTAAATTTTGGCGGGACCACCGAAGCCTCGACACTCCCCACGGAAAGCTGGTATGCCCGTATGGAGGGGCAGACAACCCTTTCCGAAGGAATCATTTATGACCGGGTGACGCCCAAATTGCTGAACTACGGTGACGTGGACACCACGCCCCATGCCTTTTATGCCTATCCGAACGCATGCGCGCCCAGCGAAGATGCCTCCTGGTGTCCCCGTTCGACCCTGCTGGTGCTCGAAGCTTCCGTCTTCAACGGTCACGACTGGCAGAAATACTATTACCCCGTGTCCATCGCCGGCGGGCTGGAGGCCAACAAACAGTACCGTGTCAATTTGATCATTCACCGTCCGGGGACCCTGGATGTCAACCGGCCGGTGAAGTTTGAAGACGTCACCAGTGTCGTCAGGGTATGCGACTGGGATTCCGGAGACCGTTATGACCAGGATATCTAGCTTTGTCCGGCGGGGGCTCGCCGTCTCCGCCGCGGCTGTCGCCTGCATGGCGTGCACCGTCAAGGAAGACCGGATGGAATGTCCTGTCTACGTGACGGTCCTGACAGACCGGTTTGCGCAGCAGGGACTGCAGGACGGCACGGTCTCCTTCTCGTCAGACCGCCTGCTCATCCGGGATGAGATCAACTTCCTGTCCTATCTCCGGGGAGGATATGAACAGGCCTGTCCGCGCGATTATGCCCGGGCGGCCGTGCTTGCGGGCGTGGAGAACAGCCGGCTGTCGGAAGAAAACCTGTTCATCCCGACCGGCCGGCAGGCGGACCTGCTGTGGGCCTTCGGTGCGTCCTTTTCCGCGGAAAACGATGCCTTCGTCCTGGATGCCGTTCCGCACAAGCAGTACTGTCTGATCAAATTTCTGTTCGATGGTTCTCCGACCGCCCCTTCGGATTATCCCTGGCGTTTCCGCCTGCTGGCAGACTGTTCCGGGATGAACATCTACACGCTGGAGCCGGTGGAAGGGGCTTACCGTTCCGTTGTGGGGCCGAATGCCGTCGGGGAGTGGTACGGCGTCCTGCCGCGCCAGAAAGAGAACAACATGCGGCTGGAACTTTTTCTCCCGGATGCCGACGACGCTTCGGAAGGGCGTGCGGACTATGTGCTGGATCTGGGTAAAGCCTTTGAAAAGCAGGGATATGACTGGCGTCAGGAGGATTTGAAGGACATTGCCGTAAAGGTCGGTATTTCGGAAGCGGGCATCCGCCTGACGGTGCAGGAATGGGAGGGGGACGACCATTATCACGAAATTGAAATATAATGATTGCAATGCTATGAAAATAAAAAAGACTGTTAGACGGCTGTGCGGTGTGGCCGCGCTCTGCCTGGGTCTGGCATGTGAGCCCGACAGCATCCAGGTTTATTTTGCTCCGCCGGAGGGGGAAGATACGGCCTGGGCGGAACTCCCGCTCAGCATCGGGACGGACATGTCCCGGACGGAGGGGACCAAGGCATCCCTGCTCCAGGATGTAGAAGCGAAAGGGACGGGAGCCCTGGTCCTCGTGTTCCGGACGGCGACGGGGCGGATGGATTCGTACCGTTTCTATACGCAGGAAGAATTGCGGGACCAGGACCGGGTGCCGCTCAAACTCCGGGTGCCGCTGGCGGAATGTGATTTTTACATCCTGGGCAATCTCAACGCAATCCGCAAATCGGACGGGAAGGCTGTCCATCTGGTCGAGGCGCTGGGAGACGGTTTCCCGATGGACGAGACCAATCTGGAAGCCCTGGCGTACCGCCTGGACGGCGGCGATCTGAACAGTGCCTACCGCAGGGAGCGTTTTGCGGAAGTGGCCTCTTGCGGGATTCCCTATATGCATGTACGGAAAGCCGTGAACACGGTTGCGCAGCTGTCTGCGGGAAAGGGGATCCCGGATTCGGACAAATGCAGGCGGCTGTTCAGCAAGCTGACCGTGCGGATCGATCATGCCGCCTTTGACGGAGGCGGCTCGAACCCCGGTTACTTCGTGAACAGGAAACTGTATCTCCGCCAGGTGAACGGGTGTCTGCACCCTTTCTCCACCCTTTCCCAGAAGGCGGCCGAAGCAGCCGATGTTCTCTCCGAGAGCGATTATGATCCGGATATGCGGGCGTCCAATGCTTCGGTTGCGACATTCAGCTTCTATGTCCCCGAAAACATGCAGGGGACGCTCCTGCCCGGCAATACGGACAGCCGCAAGAAGACGCGGGAAGAATTGATCGCCCGGGGGAAGTCTGCGGTGGAGCCGTATGTGACCTATATCGAATTCGAGGGCTCTCTGGACCCTGCGGCGGGGGGCTATGGCGGCGACGTGACATACCGTTTCTATGTCGGGGCGGACAACTGCAGCAATTTCGACCTGGAGCGGGGCCGCGAATACGACATCCGCCTGAGCTTTCGCGTCGGCAGCCTGTTCCAGCCTGACTGGAAGGTGCAGCTGGACAGCTGGACGGATACGCGTCTGTTCTGCCTTACGGCGGATCCGGCCTTTACCGACCGCCTGGAGGATGAGCGGACCGTGGCGGTCCGCAAAAACCGGGACGGCGCTTTTTATCTCTATATGAATCCCTCCGGCCGTCTGGCCGCCGGCAATGCGCTGCTCGGAAAGGACGCTGCCTCCTCGGCGGCATTCATCCCTTCGGATCTCTCCGATTGCGCCTGGTATGCGGACCTGATGTCCGTCTCGACGGCCGACGGAGCCTGGCTTTCGGCCCGCGGGATCCGGCCTTCCTGGGACAAGACGAAAGCATGCCTCCGGCTCTCTGTCACGGACGAAGCCCTGTTCGACAGTCACCGGGGCGAAGAGCGGCTCCTGTCTCTGACGCTGTTGCCGAACGGAACCGCGGTCCGCTTCAAGATCAGGCTCTGCGACAACATACAGGTGGCTGTTGCGGATGGAAAGAGCCTGACGGACGAGTTCTACCTGGGGCAGAAACGGACGGTCACGGTCAGCGGTTTTACCGGGAGCTCGATGGCTTACGCGGCGGACCAGGATCCGTGTGGAAATACTGCTTCCGGGGCCTCTCACACGGCGAACCGCCAGTGGAAGGCGGACCATGGCGGCGGCGCTTTCCCGACGGCCGTGCTGGATGCGTCGGGGAATGTCAGCCGGAAACTGTCGGACTATCCGGCCCAGCGGCTCAGCGGCGGCAGGCTGGACATCTATGCATTCTACCCGAACCGTTTCCAGGGCTGCCACGCCGGCTGGACCTCCCGGAACGGGAAAATCCTGTTCTTCTCGGAGGACTACCTGAATGATACCTTCGAAGTGGATGTGCGGATCAGTGAACCCTTGGCCAGCAAGCCCTCAGACTACAACGGACCGACTTTCCTGCCGTTGGACGGCAACGAGGTGGACGTCCCGCGGATCGGCTACAAGACATTCGACGGCGGTTCTTTCCTATCCGCGTCCGACTTTGATCCGACGCTGTATGCCTCCCTGCTTGCCTTCCGGGTGGTCCCGGAGAGTGCTGATCCGCAGTATTTCCTGTCCGGGATCGCCTACGACCAGGAGAATGCCACGATGTGCGTAAAGACGACAAGCAACGCTTCCGGGAATCTGGAAGACAAAGCCTATCATGCTTCGACCGGTCTGTGGGACACCGGCAAACGCTTGCGCGTCTATACGAACGACGCGACCGGACTGTTTCGCCTGCAGCCGGATTTGAACAGCGGCATCATCCTGTCGCGGACCATTCATTTCTCCCGGCTGACGGTGGAGGGCTTCAATGCAGACGGAAAGAGCCATTTTGCCATCGACCCGTCCGAGGCGAAGTTTTCCGTCAACTACTTCCAGCAGGGGACGGCCTCTGTTCCGATCGACCAGTTTTCCGATGATGAGTCCTTCTCGATCTGGGTGAAATACCGGGGACGGGGATACGACTGGTCCCGGGTGACGATGGCGCGGACAGGCCCGGAAACCCGGTTTACCTGTCCGTCAGGGCTTCAATACGGCCCGGTGCTGGAACTGGTGGAAGATACGCCGGACACGGGGTCCGGCGGCAAGGTCAGATGGCTGTATGACGAGACGCATCAGGTGATGCGCTCCTCCCGGAATGAACCGGTTCCCGGCGGGCTGCTTCTTCCATACGGGGTCCAGACCATCTCTTTCAAGTATGAAAACAAGTGGGATCACCGGCAGATGGAGACCGCCGACAATTCCCTGACACTCAACTATGTGACCATGTTCGGCTACTTTGTCGGCGCCACCCGCTCCCGGTATGCCAGCGTGTTTTATCTCCCGCTCAAGTCGCAGAAATACCTGATGCGCATGGGACCGCAGATGACGGCGTCGGGCCGGGCCCAGTTGCTGTCTTTCCTGGATACACGGGAATGGTACAATCATCTCAGCAGTACCCGCCTGTATAAGAAATCCGGCACCGGATATTACCTGGTGGCATCCGGGACCAGTGTATTGACTTTCCCGCAGGTCAACAGCTTTGACGTGCGTTATCTGGAGGGAAGCTACGCTTCTGCGAACAACTGGAGCCAGGCTGCCGTCAACTACTTTGACGCCAAATGGGGGAGCGGCCTCGTGGGGACCTCCAATTTCGAATATGGCCGCTCCGTCCCGCAGCGGGGCCAGTGGGGCCCGTACATCGCCAACGAGAACGGTGCGGCGGGGGATACCTGGCGCGGGGTGTTCGTGGACACGAGCGGTGCATTTAATTGAAAAATGGCGTATCTTTGCCCCTGTGATGTCAACCGCGACGAATCTGGACTATTCCGCCAGGACCGAACTGCTGCTCGGCCAGGACGTGCTTGCGCGCCTGGGAGAAGTCCGTGTCCTGCTGTTCGGAGCCGGCGGCGTCGGGAGCTGGTGCGCCGAAGGGCTGGTCCGTTCGGGCGTAAAGCACCTGACGCTGGTGGACGCCGACGTGATCGGCGTCACCAACGTGAACCGCCAGCTGATGGCGACGCCGCACACGGTGGGGCGGGTGAAGGTGGAGGCCCTCCGGGACCGCCTGCTGGAGATCGCGCCGGACGTGCAGATCACGGCCTTGCACAAGGTGTTCAGCGCCGAAACGGCGGGGGAGTTCGAGATGGAGGGATACGACTACATCCTCGACGCCATCGACTCGCTCAAGGACAAGGGAGAGCTCATCCTGCGCGCGACGCGCACCCCGGCGGTCTTTTTCTGCTCGATGGGCGCGGCCTGCAAGGTCGATCCCACGCAGGTGCGCGTGGCGGAGTTCTGGAATGTCCGCGGATGCCCGCTGGGTGCCGCCATCCGCAAGAAGTTCAAGCAGAACCATACCTGGCCGGGCCACAAGTTCCGCTGCGTCTATGACGAGGAGGTGCTGCCCAACCGGGGAGGCGTCGGCGAGCCGGAGAGCGAGCTTTTCAACAAGGCGCAGATCAACGGTTCACTCGCGCACATCACCGCCATCTTCGGGATGACGCTGGCCGGCCTGCTTATCCAGGATGTCTATCAGAAAACGCTTGCAGCCCATGGAGACGCTTGATGTCCGCCCCGGGGAGCAACTGGCCCTGGTGGGCCCAAACGCCTCCGGCAAAAGCCGCCTTGCCGCCGCCTTCGCGGGCCGCAGCGGCGCGAAATTCATTACCTTCCGGGACTCGTACGGGAGCTACGGCGACCGCTCGTTCTTCATGCAGCAGCGCTGGAACCTGTTTACCCTGGAAGGGGACCCGCCCTCGGCGGGGGAGCAGCTGCGCAAGGAGGCGCTTGCCAGCGACGATCCGCAGGCGGCCCTGCGGCGGCTGGACGGGCTGAGCGCCCTGTTCGGCCTGTCGCCCCTGCTGGACGAGCCGCTGGTGACGCTTTCTTCGGGTGAGCTGCGCAAGTTCCAGCTCACGCGGGCGCTGCTCGGCGGCCCGGAGATCCTGGTGATCGACAATCCCTTCATCGGGCTGGATCCCCGCACGCGCACGGCGCTGACGCACCTGCTGGCGGATCTGTCCGCAAGCACCACCCTCGTGCTGGTGCTTTCCCGCGTGGCGGAGATCCCGCCGTTCATCACGCACGTCATTCCCGTCTCGGACGGGGTGGCGGGGGAGAAAGTGCCCCTGGAAACCTATCTGGATGCGGTCCTGCCCCCCGCCGTCATCCGCATGCGCGGGGTCATGGTCCGTTTCGGGGAGCGCGTGATCCTGGACCGGCTGGACTGGACGGTCCGGCAGGGAGAGCATTGGGCGCTGACCGGGGCCAACGGCAGCGGCAAGAGCACGCTCCTGAGCCTGATCTGCGCCGACAATCCCCAGGCGTATGCCTGTGACATCGAGCTTTTCGGCCGCCCGCGCGGCACGGGGGAGACCATCTGGGACATCAAACGCCACATCGGTTTCGTGAGCCCGGAGCTGCACCGGGCTTTTCAGGTGGACGCACCGGCGCTGGACATTGTCACGAGCGGGCTTTTCGACACGGAGGGCCTGTTCCGTCATCCGACGGAGGAGCAATATGCCTGCGCACGGCGCTGGATGGGGGAGTTCGGGATAGGAGATCTGGCTGAAAGGCCCTTCCTGCGGCTCTCCAGCGGGGAGCAGCGGCTATGCCTGGTGGCCCGCGCTTTTGTCAAGGATCCGCCCCTGTACGTGCTGGACGAACCGCTGCACGGCCTGGACGAGGCGCAGCGCCTGCGCGTCAAGCGCCTGCTGGACCGCTTCTGCGGTGCACCCGGCAAGACCCTCCTGATGGTCACCCATTATCCGGAGGAATACCCCGCCTGCATCGACCACAGTCTTACCCTCTGATACAGTCGGGGTGCGTGGAAGGCTATTTCTGCACCCCGATCGCGAAATTAACGCATCCGGGGTGCAAAAACGGCCTCCTGTGCACCCGGACCCGGTTAGCGGGAGCGGGAGTCCCGCCAGGCGAAGAAGTCGCGTATGGCCTCGGCGATGGGTGTCTGCGGTAAGCCGAGTTCGCGCCGGGCCCGGGAGCCGTCATACCACTCCTCGACGAGCAGCTGGTCGGTGTTCCGGGTGCAGAGCATCGTCCGCATCCCCAGTGCCCGGAGAAGGTCGCCGATCCGGCCGGCCAGTCGGACCAGGGGGGAGGGCAGGGGGATGAAACGCTGCCGGTAGCCGCAGACCTGTGCCTGGAGAGCATAGAATTCAGGAAGCGTAAGGGCTTCTCCTGTAAGCAGATAACGACCGCTCCCGCCCCGTTGCAGGGCATTGGCGATGGCGGTGGCGGCGTCACGGACGTGCAGGAAACTCTTGCCGCCGCAGGGTGCCGCCATGAGGGATCTCCGACAGGCGGCGAGCAGCAGTTTGCCGGAAGAGGGCTTGGGGTCGAAGGGGCCCAGCATGAAACCGGGATTGACGATGACGATGCGCCGCTCCGGATGCTCCGAGGCATGGTCGAGCAGGACCTGTTCCCCGTCTTTCTTGCTGATGGCATAGAAGGAACGGTCGAAGGGGGCGGCAAAGGGGGCCGATTCGTCGGTCGGGTGCTCCCGCGTGCCGGGGGCGATGGTGTTGGCGGTGCTGGTGTGCACGAGGGTGGAGATGCCCGTTTCGTCCAGGACGCGGCAGAGCAGGCGGGGCAGGTCCCGGTTGACCGGGAAATAGTCGTCCAGGCGCTTCAGGCTCATGTCCGTGGTGCCGGCGCAGTTGATGATGGCCTCGCAGCCTTCGGCGGCCCGGAGCAGGGTGGCGTAGTGCAGCAGGCTGCCGTGGAGGATCTGGGGCTGGCGTTCCGGAAAGGCTTCCGGCAGCAGACCGGAACCCGGTCGCAACAGTACGCGGACGTCCTGACCGCGCTCCAGAAGGAGCCGGAGGACATGGTGGCCGAGCAGGCCGCTGGCGCCGAGCAGAAGGACCATTTCAGTGATTGTTCCTGAACGTTCAAATTTACGCAAAAATTGCAAGAAGCCGGAAATTGATTTATCTTTGTGCGATTAATCCGTAAAGAGAATCCCATGACACAAGCCATCAGCCCGTCCGTCCTTTATATCGGCGTGGACGACAAAGACTTAGATCTTTTCGAGAGTCAATATTCGGTCCCGGAGGGGATGTCCTACAACTCCTATGTCATTCTGGATGAGAAGGTCGTCGTGCTGGATACGTCCGACGCCCGCACGGCGGACGCCTGGATGCAGAACCTGGAGGAGGCCCTGCAGGGCCGCAAGCCGGACTATCTCATTGTCCATCACATGGAGCCGGACCACTCCGCCTGCGCTGCGGCATTGCTGGAGAAATACCCTTCGCTGACGCTTGTGGCGACGGCGGCTGCCATCAGGATGCTCCCGCAGTTCTTCCCGGGCGTCTCCCTCGAGGGCCGCACCCGCGCCGTGGGGGAGGGCGACACGCTGCCGCTCGGCACCCATACGCTGCGTTTCCTGCTGGCTCCGATGGTCCACTGGCCGGAGGTGATGTTCAGCTTCGAGCAGACGGAGAAAATCCTCTTCAGCGCCGATGCCTTCGGCAAGTTCGGCGCCTTGGAACTCACCGGCGGGCTGTGGTGCACCCCGGACACCGACTGGTCCTGCGAAGCGCGCCGCTATTATTTCAATATTTGCGGCAAATACGGCCCGCAGGTGCAGCGTGCGCTTGCCAAGGTGGCTCCGCTGGGCGTGCAGACGGTCTGTCCGCTGCACGGTCCGGTGCTGCGCGACACCCTCGCCGAAGCCCTGCAGCTCTATCAGACCTGGAGCAGCTACGGCGTCGAGAGCCCGGGCGTGTTCGTGGCCTACGCCTCCATCCACGGCGGCACGGCAGAGGCCGCGGAACGTTTTGCGGAGATCCTCCGCGCCAAGGGCTGCCCGAAGGTGGCTACGTCGGATCTCACCCGTGACGATATCGCGGAAGCCGTTGAAGACGCTTTCCGCTACAAGACCCTGGTGGTGGCCGCCGCCTCCTATGATGCCGGCCTCTTCCCGCCGATGCATGATTTCCTGTGGCATCTGCAGATCAAGGGCTGGCAGAACCGCCGCGCCGCCATCATTGAAAACGGCAGCTGGGCGCCTTCTGCCGGGCGCGTGATGGCGGAGATGCTCTCCGCGATGAAGGATGTCGAAATCGTGGGGGAAAAAGTCACCGTCCGCAGCCGCCTGCAGGATGCCGACGTTCCGGCCCTCGAAGCCCTGGCGGACGCCGTCCTGGCCGCATAGCCCCGGACGGCAGGCGCTCTAGTCTTTTGTGCCGCCGAGCCATGCCAGGGAGCTGGTCTCGCCGGCGATCCAAACCACATCTCCGACCCCGAACCTGTAATCAGGTTTGGGGTTTGTGATGAATTCCCCTTCGTGCAGCACGCTGATCACCATGCAGCGGTAGTCCCGCAGCCTGGCGGCGCGGAGCGTTTGTCCGGTGAGATAGGAATCTTCCGTCAGGGTGATGCTCTTCACTTCGAATTCCGGATCGGCCTCCCGTGCGCCAGGAAGGGTGGCAGAGGCTTCCAGCATGGCATTCAACTGCTTGATCTGACGGGTCGTACCCACGGCCAGCAGTTTATCGTACGGGAAGACCTTTTCGTCTCCGGAGGGGATGTTGATGCTGCGGGCGCCGCGCTGGATTTTAATGATGTTGGCGCCGGTCTCGGCCCGGAAGGGGATTTCCTGGAGCGGCTTGCCGGCGAAGGCGGAGTCGGGGGAGACCTCGAGCAATTCGAGGTGGACGTCGTATCCCGCCATCTTCTGTCGGACGGAGGTGGTCACCGGACGCCGGCGCTTCTCGGCCTCTTCTTTCTCGTTGAGGTTGCTCAGGAACCGCGCTTCCAGGAAGGAGTAGCGGTGCATGGTCCGCCGGGCGGTCAGGACGAAGACGATACCACCCAGGATGATCAGGACGATGGTCCAGCCGGCCAGATGGAAATGGCTGGCGATCACGCTGAGAACGAACGAGATGGCGATGAAGGTGCGGGTGAGCACGAGCCCGGCGAGAGGCCATTTGTTGCTGTTTTTCTCTGCAAGGAGCTTGCGGGCGGAGGCGTTGATGGAGCCGGAGTTGATGGCGAGTCCGTACAGGAAGGGCGACATGAGCAACAGGGTTGCGACCACCACGGCGAGGTTCTGAAGGAACGGGCTCCATTGCGGGAACAGGCGGGCGGCGGCGGGATCCAGGAACTGCCCGGAACCGATCATGATGGCCACCAGGATGACGCCGTAGAGCAGGATCCGCGTAAAATAGGCTTTCAGCAACTTCTTCCACTCACTCTGCTCGGCGACGGAGCTGCGTGTATTTTGTTCGGCGGCCGTCAGGCGGGTGACCCAGCGCTCCGGCAGGATCTTGACCAGGCCCCGGTGCGCGGGTTCCGCGAGCCGGATCATATAGGGCGTGGTGAAAGTCGTGATCACGGACACGGCGATGATGACAGGGTAGATGAAGTCGCGCATCACCCCGAGGCTCACGCCGACGCCAGCGATGATGAAACCGAATTCACCGAGCTGCGCCAGGCTGAATCCGGTATGGACGGCATTCTTCAGGCCTCCGCCGGTCATCAGGATGCCGGCGCCGGCGAAGAGGATGTGGCTGAGCATCACGATCAGTGTGATGATGAGGATGACGAACCAGTGCTCCGCGATCACGGCGGGCGCGACCATCATGCCCACGGACACGAAGAAGATGGCTCCGAAGAGGTCTTTGATCGGGGCGACCAGACGGTCGATGTGTTCGCTCTCAACGGTTTCGGCGAGGATGGAACCCATCACGAAGGCGCCGAGCGCGGAAGAGAAGCCCACGGCTTCGGCGAGTGCGACCATGCCGAAACACAGTCCGATGCTCACGATGAGCAGGATCTCGTCGTTGAGGAAGCGCCGGGCCTTCTTCAGAAGCGTGGGAATGACGTAGATGCCAACGAGGAACCACAGGATCAGGAAAAAGGCCAGCTTGGCGAGGTTGAACAGCATTTCTCCGCCGGCGAAGCTGTTGGACACCGCCAGGGTCGAGAGCAGCACCATGAGCAGGATGGCGATGAGGTCCTCGACCACCAGCGTCCCGAAGACCATGCCGGCCCAGGGTTTGCCTTTCAGGTCCATCTCGTCATAGGATTTGAGCACCACCATGGTCGAGGACATGGACAGCAGTCCGCCCAGGAACACGCTCTCCATGATCGTCCAGCCCAGGGCCTGCCCGGCCACGAAACCCAGCACGAACACGCCCAGGAACTTGCTGCCGCCGGTCACGAGGGCGCTGCTGCCCACTTTGAGGAGCTTCTTGAAGCTGAATTACAGGCCCAGACCGAACATGAGGAAGATGATCCCGATGTCCGACCACTGCCTGACCGTCTCTTCGGAGGCGATGCCGGGGAACCAGGAAATGTGCGGGCCGACCAGAAAGCCGGCCAGGATGTAGCCCAGGATCAGCGGCTGCTTGAGCGCCTTGGATATGATGGTGAAAAGACCGGCCGACACAAGGATGACCGCCAGGTCCCGCACAAGATTAAGTTCTTCGGACATAAATTTACAAATATAGGAAAATCTTTGTCATCCCGAGCCCGTCCCGCCTCGGAGGCTATTGCAAATGTGGCTGCAAATCCATAGATTTGTATGAAACCAATTTGCAGTCCCATGAAAGATTTTACCTACTATGCTCCGACACAGGTCGTGTTCGGCGAGCATTCCGAGGAGCAGGTCGCAGACCTGGTCAAGAAATATGGCGGCCACAAGGTCCTGGTCCACTATGGCGGCAAGAGCGCAGTTAAATCCGGTCTTCTGGACAAAATCTGCAAGCTGCTGAAGGCAGGCGGCCTGGAGGTGGTCCAACTGGGCGGCGTCGTGCCCAATCCGCGCCTGACCAAAGTCCATGAGGGGATCGATCTGTGCCGGCGGGAGGGCGTGGATTTCCTGCTGGCCGTCGGCGGCGGCAGCGCCATCGATTCCGCGAAGGCGATCGCCTACGGGGTTCCGTACGATGGGGAGGTCTGGGACTTTTACAGCCACAAGGCCGAAGCCAGCCGGAGCCTGCCTGTCGGCTGCGTGCTGACGATCCCGGCCGCAGGCAGCGAGATGAGCGATTCCAGCGTCATCACCAACGAGGACGGCGATATCAAGGTGGGGTATTCCAACAACATATGCCGCGCGAAATTCGCCATCATGAATCCGCGCCGCACCTTCTCCCTGCCGCCCTATCAGACGGCTGCCGGCGTCACCGATATCATGATGCATACGATGGAGCGCTATTTCTCGCACGATAACGACATGACCTTCACCGACGCGATTGCCGAAGCCCTGCTGCGCACGATGAAGGCGTGCATCTTCCCGGTGCTCAAGAATCCCGAGGATTACCGCAACCGCGCCCAGATCATGTGGGGCGGCAGCATCGCACACAACGGCCTGACCGGCTGCGGCAAGCGGGACGACTGGGCGACGCACCAGCTGGAGCACGAATTGAGCGCGATGTTCGATGTCACGCACGGCGCCGGCCTGGCTGCCGTCTGGCCCTCCTGGGCGCGCTATGTGTACAAAGAAGACGTGAGCCGTTTCGTGCAGTTTGCCGTGAACGTCATGGATGTTCCCAATGATTTTTCCGATCCGGAGGGGACGGCGCTCCGGGGCATCGAAGCCGTCGAGTGCTTCTACCGCGCCATCGGCATGCCGGTCCGTATCCACGAGCTGCTGGGCCGCGACATCACGGACGAAGAGATCGGCGAGATGGCGCGCAAATGCAGCCATGACGGCACGGTCACCATCGGCAGCTTCAAAGTGCTTGCCCGCGCCGACATGGAAGCGATTTACAAACTGGCCCGGTAGCGTTATCCCGACGGATACTATTCGTCGGGGGTTTCCGAGAGCGCGCGTTTGCGCCAGGGCTCGAAGAACCTTTCGATGTAATTGTAGGACAGGATGGCCAGGTCCTTGACGTGGTGGCCGTACCAGCGGGCATCGACCTTGTCGCCCGAATCGTATTCCATGTAGATGCGATGGGCATAGCCCCCGGTGATGGCCTCGTCCAGATTGTAGCCGTCCAGCTTATAGACTTTGTTGCTCTTCAGCCATTCCTGGAGGGGCTTGATCTCCTCGGGTGCGATGGGATACTCTTTATGGATCTCGGGGTCGCCGAAACGGTTGCCCTAGCGCAGTACGACGCGGACGACGGGCGCTTTGCCCGGGTCGGCGATGAGTTCGCAATAATCTTTGCCCAGCCCGGCCGAGCCGCTGGAAGCGTAGCTGCAATAGATCAGATTCCCTTTGGGGACCTTTGCCTGGCAGGCAATAAGCCCGAATGCTCCGATAGCCATGATCAGGAAGATTTTGTGGCAGGTTTTCATGTTCCGTCCGCAGTTTGATAGGGACTGTCAAAGATAAGCATTATATTTGCAGAAGGCAATCGTAAATGCTGACACTATGCGCAAATTGATTCTTTTCCTGACGGCCCTGGTGCTTTGCGCCGGCGCTTTCGCACAGCGGGACACGTGGTTCTGCGGCACCCCGGGTACCAAATTGACCTATACCCGCACGGGCGCGACCCAGACGGAGTCGTTCCAATATGTCGTGACCGGCGTATCGCAGGACGGCGACAAGACCACGGTAACCTTCCAGACACTGATTCCCGGGGTCGAGAACCCCAGGGACTGCCAGGTCTGGACGGAGGGCGGTTTCTTCCACATGGACCTCAATTCCGTCATGGGCCAGTACGGCGATCCGCTGGGAGCCAAGGGCCACGGCCCGCTCGTGCCGGAGCAACCGTCCGCCGGCCAGAAACTGGAAGACTGTTCGGTCGAGATCCCCGGGATCCTGACGACGGCGACGTTCAGTAATGTACGGATGAGCCGCCGGGAATCCGTCACGGTACCCGCCGGCACCTTCGACTGCTGGTGCCTGGAATATGTGACGGACGCGAAAATGGCTATCGTCAAGTCCCAGACCCGCACCGAGACCTGGCTGGCCAAGGGGGTGGGGGAGGTCAAGAGCGTGACCTATGACAAGAAGGGCAAGGTCCTGTCCACCGTTGAACTGACTGCTGTCGAATGAAAATCGTGTTTCTGGATGCATCCACGCTGGGGGATACCCCGCTGGATGAGATTGCTGCGCTGGGAGAACTCGTTACGTACCCCACGAGCACGCGCGAGCAGGCGCTCGCCCGGGTAGGGGACTGCGACGTGTTGATCATCAACAAGGTCCGTGTCGATGCGGAGCTGCTTGCTGCGGCTCCCCGCCTGCGTCTGATCTGCGAAGCGGCCACGGGCGTGAACAACATCGACCTGGACGCTGCGGCGGCCCGGGGGATTCCGGTGCGCAACGCTGCCGGATATTCCACGGATGCCGTGGTCCAGTCCACCTTCGCCCATCTTCTCTCCCTGGCGGGCCATTCTCCTTATTTCGACGAATGCGTCAAAAGCGGCCGCTACTCGGCCGGGGAGCTGTTCTGCGACATCTCGCACCCGTACGTGGAACTGTCCGGCAAGACGATGGGCATCATCGGCCTGGGCACCATCGGCACCAAGGTGGCGGCTGTCGCCGAGGCGCTGGGCATGCGGGTGATTTATTATTCTACTTCAGGGACTTCCCACAGCAAGGCATATCCAAGCGTGCCGCTGGAGGAGCTGCTTGCCGTCTCGGATGCGGTGAGCATCCACGCTCCGCTGAACGAGCGTACGTCGGGCCTGATCGGTGCGGCGCAGCTGCGCCGGATGAAGCCCACGGCTTTCCTGCTCAACCTCGGGCGGGGCGGCATCGTGGATGAGAAGGCTCTTGCTGAAGCCGTTGACGCGGGCGTGATCGCGGGAGCGGCGCTGGACGTGTATGTCCGCGAACCGCTGCCTGCCGACAACCCGCTGCTGCAGGTGAAGCATCCGGAGCGTTTCCGCTTCACCCCGCACACGGCCTGGGCCAGCCGGGAGGCACTCCTGAGGCTGGTGCATCAGGTCGCAGACAATATCCGCGCTGCGTTCTAGCGCCGGAGATCTTCGAAGATATTCCTGTAGAATTCGAGCAGGCGTCCGAAGCCGATCTGGAAGATCCAGAACAGCGGCAGACAGAGGGACAGGGCAAAGCGGACCGTATGGGACCATGCCTTGTCTTCCATCTTGCGCATGATCAGCAGGTAAGGCAGCCAGATGGGAAGGGCGCCGACGGCGCAGACGGCGAAGACGGGCAGGGACAGGACCGCCAGCGGGATGCGGACGGGCAGTCCCTTGTGGCAGCGCTCTTTGATCCGACCGATCAGCCCCAGGATGCGCTCCCGCAGGTCCTCGCAGAGCTGCCGGTAAAGCTGCGCTTCCGAGACATCCTCCCGGGCGAACTGCTCATTGATGTCGATGGCTTCTCCGACGCGCACGACAGCACGGCCGTAGCCCCGGAAGAAATATTCGTAGTCGAGCCCGACGGGCACGATATAGACCTTTTTCCCGGGAAGCCGTTCCATGGCCATCTTGGCCAGCCGGAAAATGCCCTTCTTGACGGGCATCATGCCGCGTTCGGCCCGGTGTGTCCCCTCGCTGAACAGGCAGAAAGGGACATCGTGCGCCAGGCAGTCGATGACCTCGTCGAATGTCTCGAAGTTCTTGGCCACCTCGCTGAGACCGTTGCGTTCGCGGGCGATGGGGACGATGCGCAGCCAGCGCAGGATCCTGGCGATCCGGGGCTTGGCGAAGATGTCCGAGCGTGCGCCGAAGGCGATCAGCGGAGGCAGGGTAGCCAGTATGAGCATCGGATCCATCAGCGCGGCGCAATGGTTGGGCGCCAGCAGGACGGCGCCATCTTTTGGCAGGTTCTCGATCCCTTCGGCATGGATGGAGCGGAAACAGGTCCGCGTGGCGTTGTTCACATGGAAGAGGCAGAGACGGTAGCCGCGGTATTCTTCCCAGATTTTTGCCATAATGGATTTATGCTTTGTTTTTCCGGGCGTCGTGGCGGTTGAAAACGGTGCTGACCGTCAGGCCGCTGATGATATGCCATATGCCCCACCAGGCCGTAATCACCAGGGTGCCGCCGTGAGGCGGGAAGCCGGCGAAGATGTTGGTACCCAGCAGCAGCACGAGGCCGAGGCCGCTGTTCTGGATGCCGGTCTCGATGGTGAGCGTGCGGCGGTCTTTCTTGGGTACGCGGAAGGCGGTACCCATGCCGAAGCCGATGCTCAGGGCAAGCAGGTTATGAATTAAAACTACCAGGAAAATGTATTTGACGCACTTCAGGAAGGCATCGACGTTGCCCATGAACGAGAGCACCACCATGACGATGAAGAAAATGATACTGAACCACTGCAGGGGCTTTTTGAGTGTCTCCGCCACCCTCGGCAGGAAGCGGGCCGTCAGCACGCCCAGCGTGAGCGGGATGCCCAGCAGGATGAAGATGGTCTTGAAGACGTCCCAGAGGGGAATGACCAGCTGGGGGACATCTGCGGCAAGTTTGGAGAAGTGGAGGTACAGGTTGCCGTACAGCCAGAAATTGAACGGAGTCAACAGGATGGCGAGAGCCGTGCTGACGGCCGTGAGACTGACGGACAGCTCCACGTTTGCCTTGGAGAGCGAACTCATGAAATTGGAGATGTTCCCGCCCGGGCAGGAAGCGACGAGAATCATGCCCAGGGCCATGGTCCAACTGATCCACCTCCCGAACGCGAGGGCGAGCAGGAAGGTCAGCAACGGTAGGATGACCAACTGGCATACCATACCGATAATCAGGGACTTGGGCTTGAGGAAAACTTCGGAGAACATCTTCGGCTTGATGCCGAGGGCAACGCCGTACATGACGAAAGCCAAAACGATGTTGATGGTGTTCATCCCGCCGGCATTGAGAGTGACATTGATGCCGTCGATGATGGAGGTGGTTTCAGGTGACATAAAGTGCACGATTTGATGCAAAGATAAGAAAAATGCAGAATACTACCATAGAAAAATTTTTTCTTATCGGGAAGGTGTTGAAAATCAACGAAGTAAAAAATTATTAAAAATTTTTCAAAAAATAATTTGCAGTTTCAGATTTTTGTTGTACCTTTGCATTCGGGTTGAGCAAGTGACCGTTCTGGCCCGTCAACCTATTGGTTATTAGTTTTAGTGTTATTAATTATGTGGTTAGTATGAGTTGTCGCCGTGAGGTCACAACTCATTTCTTTTTGTATAATCCTGTTTCAAAACAGGATATAATAGACATTTTCGGTTGGTGAAACACCATATAAGCATTTGATTTATTTACATTTATGACTACCTTATTGAAATGCGTTTCAATAAAGTAGTGATATGCCGAAAATAAGGAGACGTCAAAG
>JAAYCA010000051.1 GCA_012744435.1 Bacteroidales bacterium | reverse complement strand
TTGACGTCTCCTTATTTTCGGCATATCACTACTTTATTGAAACGCATTTCAATAAGGTAGTCATAAATGTAAATAAATCAAATGCTTATATGGTGTTTCACCAACCGAAAATGTCTATTATATCGGAGAGGATAAGATTCTCCCCACGAATGCAAAAAAGACATCTGCAGGACTTGCAGATGTCTTTTTTTGTGCTCCCCCTCGGGGACTTGAACCCAGGACCCCCTGATTAACAGTCAGGTGCTCTAACCAACTGAGCTAAGGAGGATTGTTGCCCGCCACTTTCGTTTTGGGATTGCAAATATACGGCATTTTATCGAATGCGCAAATTATTTTGACAATTTTTTGCGTCGCGAAATGCCGCGTCTCCCTTAATAAGAGAAGTCCAGAAACTGCGGGATGAGGCGGCGGTAATCCTCCGCCCGGCTGAGCAGGAGGGCGTCTTCGACCGTGCGTTCTCCCTTGACGTTCGCCGAAGCGAGCTTGCCGGACCCGTCGTAATAATAGCGCTCTTCGTTCTTCCCGCCTTCGAACGTGTCACCCTGGAGGAAAGCGAAGAGCAGGCGTCCGCTTTCCGGATCGAAGAGGTACTCCTCATAGAAAGCGCGGGCGGCGATGTTGTATTTGAGCGTGAGGAAGTAGGGCCGGTAGTGCGCCCCGTCTTCGTCGGTGTCCAGGTCGAAATAACAGTGCACGACCGTCGTGCGCGGGCCCGTGCCGGGGACATTGTAGCGCAGGGTGGCCGAGGCGTCGTTGCGCGGGGAGGAGTCCCCGTCCGCCAGCTTGATCTTCTCCCTGGCTTCGGAGTAGGCGGCCCGGACGGCCTTGACCACGTCGGCATCGTTCTGCGCCCGGGCGGAAAAGCCCAGTGCCAGGAAAAGGAGGAGGATTGCGAAAGTGTGCTTTTTCATGGTTTTTTTTCATTTCAGACCTCTGGCAAAGATACGAAATCATTGGAGGAATTGGAAAGATTTCTTATCTTTGTCTGGATATGGATATCGATCTTCTGTCACGGATGGTGAAAGAGCTGATCCTCGGGCATGACCAGGTTGGCCTGCCCGGCGTCGGCACCTTCGTCGCCGAGATGGTCCCCGCCTCCTTTTCCGACAAAGGCTACACCATCAATCCTCCCTACCGGCGGCTCTCATTCTATCCCAGCCGGCTGGAGGACTCCCTGCTGATCGATTTCTATGCAGCCTCCAACCAGATCGACCAGGAGGCCGCCCGGGTTTATGTCACCCAATATCTCGCCGAGCTGAAATCCGTCCTCGAAGGGCGCAAAAGCATCATCCTGCCCGGACTGGGACGCCTGCGCGCCACGAAGGAGAATACCCTGTTCTTCGTCGCGGACGAGGGACTGGACATCTACCCCGCCGGCGCGGGCCTGCGTCCCGTCTCCCTGAAAAGCCACGTCCTCGAGGAAGAGCCCGTCGTCATCGACGTGCCGCTGCCGGTCAGCGGTCGGGAAGTGGAGCCGATTCCGCAGCCGACGATCGGGATCGAAGAGACCCCGGAGGGAGAGGAGCAGGAGCAGACCCCGGCATGGGAAGAGATCCCCGCAGAGGAAGAAATTCCCGCAGAGGAAGAGATCCCGGTGCAGGAGGAGCCGCCTGTCCAGGAAGATATCCCCGTCCAGGAGGAACTGCCTGTCCAGGAGGAACCGCCCGTCCAGGAGGAAGTTCCGGTGCGGAGAAGCGCCCGCTGGCTGGTCCCGACCCTGGTGTCCGTGCTGGCCGTCGCCGTCATTGCGCTGGCCGTCTTCATCATCCTGGCCCAGGTGGCCCCCGACTTCATCGACTCCTTGTTGTACTCCCCGGAAGAGCTTCGGATCATAAACTATTGAGGCCGTGATTGATCTGATCTATCCCGTTTCTCCGGCGCCGCTCCTCAGGGGCTGCAAACGTGCCCGGGCGGCCGAGATGGTACCCGTCGTGGACGAATTCGGCAATGTCCGCGCCCAGGCCTCCCGCGAATTCTGCCATTCCAACCCCCAGAAGCCCCTGCACCCCGTCGTCCACCTGCACATCATCAACCGCGCCGGCGGGATCTACCTGCAGCGGCGCGGCCCCCACAAGGACCTGCTGCCCCTGCGCTGGGACACCGCCGTGGGCGGCCATATCTCCTACGGCGAATATATCCTCGAAGCCCTCTACCGCGAGTCCGCGGAAGAGCTCGGTCTCCACGATTTCCTTCCCCAGTGGCTCTGCACCTACGTTTTCGAATCCGGGCGCGAGCGGGAGCTCGTGAACGTATTCGCCGCCGTCGGCGAATACGAAATCCATCCGGATCCGGACGAGCTCGCGGGCGGACGCTTCTGGACCACGGAAGAGATCGGAAAGGCCATGGGCACGGGGGTCCTTACCCCCAACTTCGAAGGCGAATATCAACGCGTCAAGGACGCACTTTTAGCTTTGTTGTAATGCAGGAACTCCGGAAATTCATCAAGGACCAGCTCTCCGTATGGCCGCTCGCCGCTGCCAATTTCCGGCTCCTCAAATCCGTCCGGACCAAGGACCTGAGTGTTTTCGGGCTGCCCTGCCGGGTCCAGTTCAACCCCGAACGCGCCATCTCCTCGACCGCCGACACCTCCCCGGAAGCCATCGCTGCGCGGCCCTGCTTCCTGTGCGAGGCGCACCGTCCGCCGGAGCAGCGGCATCTTAAGTTCGAGGGTCGCAAGGGCCGCACCTACAACATCCAGGTCAATCCCTATCCCATCTTCCGGGACCATCTGGTGATCGTCCGCGACGAACACCTCCCGCAGGCCATCTGGCACCATCTTCCGGATATGCTGGACTTCGTCGTCAAGTATCCCGACTGGCTGGTGTTCTACAACGGTCCGGCCAGCGGGGCGTCCGCCCCGGACCACCTGCATTTCCAGGCCGCTCCGCGTCACGGCATGCCGCTCGAAGAGGCGGTGGACGCCTTCCTCGACGCCCCCGGCGAAGCGCTCGCCTCCGTCAAGGACGCCAGCCTGTACCAGTTCCCCGGCTATTGCAGGGGCGTTTTTGCGCTGAAGGCCACGACCTCCAAGTCGCTCACCAAGCTCTTCTACCGCCTGCTCGACTGCACCTCGCGGCCGCAGGGCGAGACGGAGCCGCTGTTCAACCTCTACGCCTACCGCAAGGGACCGGAGCTGCGGGCTTTCGTGGTCATGCGCTCCGCCAAGCGGTCCCACCATTTCAGCTCGGAAGGTGCGGATCATCTCACCGTCAGCCCGGGTGCCGCCGACATGGCCGGCATGTTCGTAGCACCCTTCCGCGAGGATTTCGACAAGGCGGACGGAAGACTTCTGGAGGAAGTCCTGGACGAAGTGACCGTCTCCCCGCACGAACAGGACATGATCCGGTGGCGCCTCACGCGCACCCAGCCCACTTTCGCCGTGGGCATCCTCGCCGCACAGGAAATCTGCTTTGAGATCATCTCCGACGGCGCCGGACCCCAGCGGGTCCGTTGGCAGGACGGTCGCATCGCCTACAACGGCACGCTTTACGACGAGCTGTATTTCGATTCCATCACGCGCTCGACCCTCTTTGCGCAGCCGTCTTTCATCCTCCACGACGTGGTCATCGGCATCGATTTCCATTGGGAGCAGAAACGCACGCTCCAATTCGCCGGCGGGCTGAAATTCATCGTCGAAGGGGACAGGATCCGCGCGGTCAATCTCGTGGGCATGGAAGACTACCTGCTCAGCGTCATTTCTTCTGAAATGAAGTCCAGCGCCTCGCCGGAGCTGCTCAAGGCGCACGCCGTCATCTCCCGCAGCTGGCTGCTGGCACGTATGTGCGGGCGAATTGCTGCCGGTGCCGCCTGCAGGCCGGATTGCGACAGCAATTACCCGGCCATCCCCCTTGAGGGGGCGCAGAGGGTGAAGGGACCGAAGGTCGAAATCCCGCATAGGGATTTCGACGTCTGCGCAGATGATCATTGCCAACGGTATCAAGGACTTACGATGGCCGTCGGAGAGAAGGTCCGCACCGTCATCGACGAGACCTGGGGACAGGTGCTCCGCTACCGGGGCGAGCTCTGCGACACCCGCTATTCCAAGTGCTGCGGCGGCCGGACCGAGCTGTTCAGCACCTGCTGGGAAGATATCGACTTCCCTTACCTGCAGAGCGTCGAGGACCCCTTCTGCGACTGCGAGAACGACGGAATCCTCTCCCAGGTCCTCAACGACTACGACCAGGAGACCCGTGACTTCCACGACTGGACGGTGCGCTACGGACCCGGCGAACTCTCCGAGCTGGTGCGCAGGCGCACCGGCACGGACTTCGGAGACATCCAGCAGCTGGAGCCTCTCGAACGCGGCCCGTCCGGCCGCATCAAGTACCTGCGCATCGTCGGATCAAAGCACCAGGAGGCGATCGGCAAGGAACTCGCCATCCGCCGTGCACTGAGCCCCTCGCACCTCAAGAGTTCCGCTTTCGAGGTGGAGCGCGACCCCGGCGGCGCCTGGATCCTCCGCGGCCGCGGCTGGGGCCATGGCGTCGGCCTCTGCCAGATCGGCGCCGCCGTGATGGCCGCCCGCGGCTACGACTACCGCAGCATCCTCAGACACTATTATCCCGGAGCCGATGTCGAATAGCAACAAGAATCCCTGGTGGTGGGTGCCGACCCTGTATTTTGCCGAAGGCATTCCCTATTTCATCGTCAACGTGATCTCGGTGACGATGTTCAAGCGCCTGGGCATGCCGAACGGCGACCTGGCCATGTACACCTCCCTGCTGTACCTCCCCTGGGTCATCAAACCGCTGTGGAGCCCCTTCGTGGATGTGATCCGCACCAAGCGCTGGTGGATCCTGCTCATGCAGGCGCTGTGCACGCTGGGTTTCGCCGCGCTCGCGCTGAGCGTCAGCCCCGACGTGTTCGGCTGGTCGCTGGTCATTTTCTACATCATCGCATTCGCCTCCGCCACGCACGACATCGCCGCGGACGGCTTCTACATGATCGCCCTCGACCCGACGCGGCAATCGGTGTTCGTGGGCATCCGCAGCACCTTCTACCGCATCGCGTCGGTCTTCGGCCAGGGCGTCATCGTCGTGCTGGCCGGCGTGCTGGAGGAGCGCCTCGGCGTCATTCCGCGCGCCTGGAGCATCACGCTGCTGGCCAGCGCGCTGCTCTTCGCCCTCATCACCTTCTGGCACTGGAAGTTCCTGCCGAAAGTCGAGGCGGAAAAAGTGTCCGTTCCGGAGCGGCAGGGTCTTTCCGGGACGGAAAGTGAAGCCAAACGGATTTTCCGGGATTTCGGACAGGCCTGGGTGAGCTTTTTCAAGAAACCGGGGGTGTGGCTGGCGATCGTGTTCATGCTGCTGTACCGCCTGCCGGAGGCCTTCTCCGTCAAGATGCTCACGCCCTTCCTGCTGGATCCGCCGGATGCGGGCGGCCTGGGCCTGAGCACCGCCCAGTCCGGTCTCGTGTACGGGACCGTGGGCGTGATCGCCCTCACCGTCGGCGGCATCCTGGGCGGCCTGTTCGCCGCGAAACTGGGCCTGCGCCGCTCCATGTGGCCCATGTCCATGGCCCTCGCCCTCCCCTGCGCCGTGTATCTTTTGCTCGCCCTCATGCAACCATCTGCACTCTGGAGCATCTATCTCTTAGTAGCACTCGACCAGTTCGGCTACGGTTTCGGTTTCACGGCGTACATGCTCTACATGATGCAGTTCTCCGAAGGAGAGTTCAAGACTTCGCATTACGCCATCTGCACGGCCTTCATGGCCCTCTCGATGATGATTCCGGGCCTGTTCGCCGGCTGGATGCAGGAAGCGCTCGGATACGTTGGATTCTTTATCGTTGTCATGATATGTTGTCTCGCCACCATTACCGTCACATTCTTTGCGCGGCGGCGCTGCTCCTCGTAGCCTGCAGCTCACCGGCCGCTCCGCCGGCCCCCGCCCCCCCTGCCGCCCCGGGTTCCCCCCGGGTCAAGCCCGGCATCGAGGTCCTGCGGGACCGCGGCTTCGCGGGCCTGGAAGGCAAGCGCGTCGGCCTGGTGACCAACCCGTCCGGGGTGGACAGCCGGCTCAATTCCACGATCGACATCCTCTTCGACGCTCCCGGCGTCGAGCTCGTGGCCCTCTACGCCCCGGAACACGGTGTGCGGGGAGACGTGTATGCCGGCGGCAAAGTGGAGTCCGGCAAGGACGAACACACCGGCCTGCCGGTGCATTCGCTCTTCGGCAACACGCGCCAGCCCACCAGGGAAATGCTGCAGGGCGTCGACATCATGGTCTATGACATCCAGGACGTGGGGAGCCGCTCCTACACCTTCATTTCCACCCTGGGCCTGGTGATGCGCACCTGCGCGGAGACGGGCATCCCGGTGATGGTCCTCGACCGCCCCAACCCGCTGGGCGGGCTCAAGGTCGAGGGGCCGCTCGTGAGGGACGGATACCATTCCTTCGTCAGCCAGTACAAGATCCCCTATGTGTACGGCCTGACGGTCGGAGAACTCGCCACCCTGATCAATGAAGAGGGCCTGAACCGTGGCCAGAACGGCAAGGCGGCCCCGCTGAAGTGCGAACTCACCGTGGTGCCGATGGAGGGCTGGGAGCGCTGGATGCTGTTCAACGACACGGGACTCCCCTGGATCCTGCCCTCTCCCAACATCCCCTACGCCGAGACGGCCATCTGCTACCCCTCCGCCGGCCTGTGCGGCGAGATGTATAATTACCTCAACATCGGCATCGGATACACCCTCCCCTTCGCGACCTTCGCCGAGGAGTGGGTGGACGCCGACGAGCTCAAGGCCCGGCTCGACAGCTACCACGTCCCGGGCGTGGCCTGGCGCACCATCCACTACCAGCCGATTTCAGGCCGGCTCAGCGGCAAACTGATCCACGGCGTGCAGTACTACTACACGGACTATGAGGCTGCAACCCTCACCCTCACCCAGTTCTACGTCATGCAGGCGGTCTGGGAACTGTACGGGAAAAACCCCATTACAGCGGGTTCTGACCGGCTTTCCACTTTCAATAAAGTTTGCGGCACTGATTTTGTCAGTAAGAATTTCGGACAGACGATGAAAGTCTCGGACATCGCTGACTTCTGGTCCGCCGACGTACCCGCTTTCAAAGCCCTGTCCAAGAAATATCATTTATACTAAAAACACATAACCATGAAACGCTTGACCACACTTTCCCTGATCGCAGTAGCTGCAGCAGCTATGATTGCGGTCCCTCTCGGAGCCCAGACCAGGGGCGGCAGCAATTCCCGCGGTGGATCGGGCAGCGGCAATGCCCGCAGCAGCGGCAGCCGCCCTTCCTCTTCGATGTCCGCGCCGTCTTCCCAGACGCGAAGCTCCAGCCAGTCCGGCAATACCAAGGGCCTCGGCTCCGTGAGCCGAAGCACCCAGAGCAACCAGAACCATAGCGTGCAGCAGAGCCGGCCGTCCACCGGCAGCAGCCAGCCGGCACGCAGCGGCAGCCAGGTCAGCCGCAGCGGGAGCAATTCCCGCAGCAGCAGCGGCGGCACCGCCACCCGGCAGTCCACGCCGAGCGCCGGCAGCAGCAGCAGATCCTCCGGTTCCATCAGCAGCGGCGCCGTCCGCCAGCAGCGGATCGATCCGCCCGCCGGCAATTCCGGAAGCGACACCCGGACACGCCAGGGCACCGGTCAGCCCGCTCGCGGCGGCAGCAATGTCGACAGCCGGAGCACCACAAGCGGCGCCGTGGTCCGTCAGGGCCAGCCCCGCCAGAATTCCGGCCAGCCGGGAGGCAGCATCAACCGCAATCAGCCCCAGCCGGGGATGAGCACGGATCCGGATGCTCCCCGTACGGTCCGCCGCCGGGAGGAGCCCCCGCGCAACTTCGAGGGCGGCCGCGAGCCGCGCGAGATCCGGATGCATCCGGGTCCGGGCCGCAACATCGAGCGGATTCTGCCCCGCCACCGCGACCCGATGCCGTTCGGACGCGCCGTCCGCTTCTGGGACGGCGGCCACCACTACTTCGGCTACCGCGTCTCCTACCTGCCGACCCGCTATGTACGCGTCGTTTACTGGGGCGTCCCCTACTACCTGCTCGACGGAATCTACTACCGCCGCTACGGTACGTACTATTACGTCAGCCGTCCTCCTTTCGGAATCGCCTTCGACCCGGTGCTTGACAATCTGGTCTATGCGGTCTGCAATTTCTCCTACTACTACGACGTGTACAACACGTACCGTACGATCAACGAAAATGCCAGGACCATCGCCAGCCAGAATGCCACCATCGCGGCGAACAACGCCACGATCGCCAGGCAGAACGCCGATATCGCGCTCAACACCGAGCGCGCCGCCAGGTCCTACAAGGAAGCGGACAAGCTGGGCCTCGTCCAGAGCTACGCCGACGCCGGCGTGGAGTATTACTACGAGGACGGCGTGTTCTTCATCAAGGACAAGGACGGCAAGTATGTGACCATCGTCCCGCCCGCGGGCGCCCTGGTCCAGGAACTGCCTGACGATTACGAGACCGTCACCCTCAACGGCGATGAGTACTACAAGGTGGACGACACCGTGTACAAGCTCACCATCATCGACGGTTCCCCTTATTTCGAGGTGCTCGGTCAGATGACCGGCGATCTCGCCGAGAAATACAATACATACAATGTCATCTAGGCTGTGGCCACGATAGGCATATTCGATTCAGGAGCGGGAGGGCTTTCGGTATTGAAAGAGATACGGAAGGTCCTCCCTTCCGGGCATTTTATCTACTTCGCCGACAACGCCCACTGTCCCTACGGGGAGAAGAGCCCCGCCTTCATCCGGGAGCGCGCGCGTGTCATCACGCAACGGCTCCTGGACCGGGGCGCCCAGGCGGTCGTCGTCGCCTGCAACACGGCCACCGGCGCCGCCATCGCAGACCTGCGCAGCCGATTCGACATTCCTTTCATCGGGATGGAACCGGCCGTCAAACCCGCCGCCCTCGGCACGCGCAGCGGCGTGATCGGCGTACTGGCCACAGCCGGCACGCTCAAGGCATCCAAATATCTGAAGACCAAAGGAGAATACCAGGACGACGTGCGCATCGAAGAGCACGTCGGCGAGGGTTTCGTCCAGCTGGTCGAACGCGGCGAACTGGACGGTCCGGAGGTCGAGCGCACGGTGCGCGCAAGCCTGCAGCCCCTGCTCGATGCCGGGGCCGACACCATCGTGCTCGGCTGTACGCATTATCCCTTCCTGCTGCCCGTCATCGAGCGCATCGCCGGCCCGGACGTCCGCATCATCGACCCCGCGCCCGCAGTCGCCCGGCAGCTGCTCAAAGTCCTGACGGAACGTGGTCTTTGTCATCCCGACCGGACGGAATGTCACCTCGAGCTGCTTTCCTCCGGCGATCCCTCCGTCCTCCACACCCTCGCTGCCACGCTCGCTTGACCTTCACCAAGCCAACCGTTTTTACAAACAGTTGATTTTCAATACATTACTATTTTACTCGAGGGGAAAATCCCCAAAGTAAAATAGTACTCACCTGGTTTTCAACCATTTACAAAAACGGCTCAATAGGCATTGCCGTATTGGGCAGGAATGATTATATTTGTGAGTTATGATTACCCAAGAGCAGATAAAGGATTTACAGGACCGCATGGAGACGCTCCGCAAATGCCTCAAAATAGATGACAGGCGGGCGGAGGTACAGGAGAAGGAAAAGAAAAGCCAGGCCCCCGACTTCTGGGACGACCCCAAGCAGGCCGAGCTCTTCCTGAAGGACCTGAGCGGCGTGAAAGCCTGGGTAAGCGCCTTCGACGGCACGATGTCCGCCGTCGAAGACCTGGAAGTCTTGCTGGAGCTGGATCCGGAAGGGACCGAGATCGACGAAGCCTACAGGCTGGCCTGCTCGAAGGTCGAGGATCTCGAGCTCAAGAACATGCTGGGCGCAGAAGGCGACAACCTCGGCGCCGTGCTCACGATCAACTCCGGCGCCGGCGGCACCGAAGCCAACGACTGGAGCGCCATGCTGATGCGCATGTACATGCGCTGGGGCGAGCGCAACGGCTACAAAATGACCGTGACCGAAGAGATCGAAGGCGACGAGACCGGCATCAAGTCCTGCACCATCCAATACGAAGGAGACTACGCCTACGGCTACCTCAAGGCCGAGTCCGGCGTGCACCGGCTCGTGCGCATCTCCCCTTTCAACGCCCAGGGCAAGCGCCAGACCACCTTCAGCTCCGTGTTCGTGTATCCCCTCGTGGACGACAGCATCAACATCGAGATCAGTCCCTCCGACATCGAATGGGACACCTTCCGCAGCGGCGGCCACGGCGGCCAGAACGTCAACAAGGTGGAGACCGGCGTGCGGGTGCGGCACCTGCCGACCGGCATCACGGTCGAAAACACCGAGACCCGCAGCCAGCAGGACAACCGCCAGCGGGCCCTGCTCATCCTCAAGTCCCGCCTCTACGACATCGAGCTCAAGAAGCGCCAGGAGAAACAGGCCGAACTCGAAGGCCAGAAAAAAAAGATCGAATGGGGCTCCCAGATCCGTTCCTACGTCCTGCATCCCTACAAAATGGTCAAGGACCTGCGTACCGGCTGGGAGACGGCCGACACGCAGGGCGTGCTGGACGGCGACCTGGGCGATTTCATGAAAGAGTTTTTAATGCATAACTAGATAAGCATGACCGAGTTCAAATACGCTCCGATGTTCCAGCTGGGCGAAGACCAGACGGAGTATTACAAGATCCCCGGCTCCGAGAAGTATGTCGGCACCGCTGAATTTGAAGGGCACAAGATCCTGAAGATCAAGAAAGAAGGCCTCACCGTCATGGCCAATACGGCCTTCCGCGACGTGAGTTTCCTGCTGCGCCGTTCGCACAACGAGCAGGTCGCGAAGATCCTGCACGACCCGGAAGCCTCCGAAAATGACAAATACGTGGCCCTGACCTTCCTCCGCAATGCGGAAGTGGCCGCCAAGGGCAAGCTCCCGCTCTGCCAGGACACCGGCACCGCCATCATCCACGGCGAAAAGGGCCAGCAGGTCTGGACCGGCTTCTGCGACGAAGAAGCCCTCAGCCTGGGCGTCTTCAAGACCTACACGGAGGAAAACCTCCGCTACAGCCAGAACGCTCCGCTGGACATGTACAGGGAAGTTAACACCAAGTGCAACCTTCCCGCCCAGATCGATATCGAAGCGTCCGAGGGGGCCGAATACCGTTTCCTGTGCGTGACCAAGGGCGGCGGATCCGCCAACAAGACCTACCTCTACCAGGAGACCAAGGCGCGCATCCAGAATCCCGGCACGCTCGTTCCCTTCCTCGTGGAAAAAATGCGTTCGCTGGGCACGGCGGCCTGCCCGCCCTACCACATCGCCATCGTCGTGGGTGGCACCTCCGCCGAAAAGAATCTCATGACGGTCAAACTGGCCTCCACGCATTACTACGATGGTCTGCCCACCTCCGGTGATGAGACCGGACGTGCCTTCCGCGACGTCGGGCTGGAGAACCAGCTGCTCGAGGAGACGCGCAAGATCGGCCTCGGCGCACAGTTCGGCGGCAAGTACATGGCGCACGACGTGCGCGTCGTCCGCCTGCCGCGCCACGGCGCCAGCTGCCCGATCGGCCTGGGCGTCAGCTGCTCGGCCGACCGCAACATCAAGGCGAAGATCAACGAAGACGGCATCTGGATCGAGAAGATGGACGACAAACCTTACGAGCTGATCCCCGAAGAGCTGCGCCGCGCCGGTGAAGGCGAGGCCGTCAGGATCGACCTCGACCAGCCGATGAAGGACATCCTCGCCGAACTCACCAAGTATCCCGTCAGCACGCGCCTGAGCCTGAACGGGACCATCATCGTGGGCCGCGACATCGCCCACGCGAAGATCAAGGCCCGGCTGGACGCCGGCGAGCCGATGCCTCAGTACCTCAAGGACCACCCGATCTACTACGCCGGTCCCGCCAAGACGCCGGAGGGCATGGCCTGCGGCTCCATGGGGCCCACCACAGCCGGTCGAATGGACCCGTATGTGAATGAATTCCAGGAACATGGCGGATCGATGATCATGCTTGCCAAAGGCAACCGCTCGCAGGCTGTCACCGACGCCTGCCGCAAGCACGGCGGATTCTACCTCGGGTCGATCGGCGGCCCCGCCGCCATCCTCGCCCAGGACAACATCAAGAGCATCGAGTGCATCGAATATCCCGAGCTCGGCATGGAAGCCATCTGGAAGATCCGCGTCGAGAACTTCCCCGCCTTCATCCTCGTGGATGACAAGGGCAACGACTTTTTCAAACAGCTCGGACTGTAACACCTTATGAAGAAAGCGCTGCGGATCTCCGGGATCGTCCTGGCCTCCGTGCTCGGTCTCATCCTGATCATTCTGGCCGCCCTGCCGTTCGTGCTGAACTCCAAGGCGGTCACGAAACTGGTGGACAAGTACGCCGCCGAGTACATCGACGGCGAGTTGGCGTATTCCCGCCTGCACGTCTCCCTGTACAGGCATTTCCCCCGCGTGGGCATCACGCTGGAGGATGTGGCGGTGACGTATCCGCATGAGCGTTTCGCACAATACGACACCCTTGCCTCGCCGCTCCTGGACGCGGGACGCGGGGCGGAAAAAGACACCCTCGCCCGTTTCGGCAGCCTGGACGCCGCCGTAAACGCCTGGAGACTGCTGTTCGGCGATATCCGCATACACCGTCTCGCGCTGGACCGCTTCGCCGCTTTCGGCCACGACTACGGCTCCGCCGCCAACTGGGACATCATCCGGCTGCCGGAGTCCGACGGCGAATCGGAGGGCTTCGATTTCCCGTGGATACGCCTGCGCGAGCTGCGCATCACCGGACGGCCCCGGGTGGTCTATACCGCGCAGCGGGATTCGCTCTACGCCGATGCCGGCTTCCTGCAGTTCTCCCTGGAGGGCGACGCCAAACTGTCTTCGCAAGAGATCCGCTTGCGCCGCCTGCATCTGGCGCTGGACTCCCTGGAGGTCTTCGGGCAGCTCCCGCAGGACACGCTGTCCGCCCATATGCCCCTGCTCCGCTTGGACCAGAAGACAGGGCAGCTGTTCGACCTGGCGCTGGAAGCCGACGCCCTGGTGAGCACCGGAGCGTTCGGGCGCCTGTCCGTGCCGCTGAGCCTGGAGGGCACGGCGGGATTCGAGATGAAGCCGGAGCGGCTCGACCTCGAGGTACCGGGGCTGGACGCCCGCATCGCCATGTTGCCCCTGCATCTGGAGGGACAGGCATCCGTCCTGCCGGAACACATCGATCTCAAAGCCGCCGCCGCCATCCGCGACTGTCCGCTGAACGCCAGCTTCGACAGTCTCCGTCTCGACCGGGGCGTGGGCTTGCAGGCCCGGCTGCGCGACATGCGCAACAGCGGCCGCATCACCAAGGTGGCCACCCCGGACGGGACAATGGTCCCGCGCCTGGAGATCACCAACGACGACGGTGAAATCTTCGCCAAGCTGGATTCCAGCCGCATGGGCGTGCAAGACGCCCGCATCCGTTTCTCCGCGCAGGAGCGCGGACGGCCGGAAGAGGAACGGCACCGCCGCGAACTGGACGCCCTCCAGGAGCAATACCCGGACACCCCGCGCGCCGACCTTGCCGCCATGCTCTCCGAGCAGCGCCGCACCACCCCGCCGCGCCGCCACGATGATTTCGCAGACAGCGACCTGTCCATCGCCATCGACAGCTCGCTCGCCGGACTTCTCCGCAAATGGGCGCCCGCCGGCAGCGTTGCCGTGGACGAAGGCTTTTTCGCCTCGCCGCAGCTGCCGCTCCGCACCCGCCTGACGGGACTCGGCGCCCGCTTCGACGGCGACAGTTTCGATATCGACTCGCTCGGTCTGGTCTCCGGCAGTTCCGACGTCCACGCCAGCGGCTACCTCCGCAATATCCGCCGGGCCCTTTTCCGCCACGGCGTCCTGGAAGCCCGGATGGGTCTCGAATCCCGGCGGATCAACCTCAACGAAATCGTGGCGGCCCTGCGGCACGGCACACCGGACATCGGACAGGTCGATCCCGCCGATGAGAAAGACGAGAGCTTCGTCACCGACACGCTCGAGAATGCCCGCATCGACCGCGACAAGATGTCGCTTGTGGTGGTCCCCGGCAATGTCAAAGCCAGCCTGGAGGTGCGGGCGGACTCGGTGGACTACACCGATTTGAAGGTCGGTCCCGTCATCACGGTGGCCGGCGTGCAGGACCGCACCGCCCAGATCCTCGGCACGCATGTCATCTCCGACTTCGGCCGCATCGCCCTGGACGCATACTATTCGACGCAGAGCAAGGAAGACATCTCCGCAGGCGTCAACCTCACGCTCACCGACATGGACGCCCACGACATCATCCACATGCTGCCGTCCGTAGACGACATGATGCCCGCGCTCAAGTCGTTCGAAGGCAATCTCGGCTGCGAACTGTCGGCCACCACCCAGCTGGACACCAACATGAATGTCG
Organism: Bacteroidales bacterium; assembly: GCA_012744435.1. GTDB lineage: Bacteria > Bacteroidota > Bacteroidia > Bacteroidales > UBA932 > Cryptobacteroides. The sequence goes on along the minus strand of JAAYCA010000051.1, from coordinate 27,201 downwards.
TCATCCCGTCGCTGAACGGCCTGCTCCGCATCACCGGCCAGGACCTGGAGGTCAAGGATGCCGGCGACCTGCGCCGCATCACGCGCCTGCTGCTGTTCCGCAACAAGGACATCGGCCACATCGACGACCTCAGCGTGGATGCCGTCATCCACAATTCCCAGGTGGAAGTCTTCCCCTTCCAGCTGGGCGTGGACCGCTACCGACTGGCGCTCCGCGGGACGCAGGGCTTCGACAAGAGCATGTACTACCATGCCTCGATCCTCCGCTCCCCCTTCCTGATCCGCTTCGGCATCAACCTCTACGGCACCCTGGACAATTGGCGCTTCTCGCTGGGCCGCGCCCGCTACAGAGAAGGGCGCGTGCCGGTGTTCACCCAGCAGCTTGACACGGTGCAGTTCAACATCGCCGAGGGGATACGCAACGTTTTCCAAAGCGGGGTCAGGCACGTGCACGATTACAACCTGGAGCAGGAACGGCTCCGGGCTTCCGAAGAGGACGAAGCGCTCACGCCCGAGGAGCAACGGGAGATCGACGACTTCGCCCTGTCCGTCGAACTCGAAGAACAGCAGGCGGCGCTGGACGCCGAGGTGAACGAGGCCATCGCGGCAGCCACCCTCGACACAGACAAGCTGATGCAGCAATATGCAGAGCAGATCTATGACAAGCGCATCCTCCGCAAGATGGAAAAATTGAAGAAAAAGCAGCAAAACACATGATAGAGATCATCCAAGTCAACATCTCCGGCGAGGACAAGCCCGGCTTGACCACGGCCCTTACGTCCATCCTGGCCCAGTACGATGCGGCCATCCTGGACATCGGCCAGGAAAACATCCACAAGTCGCTGACCATGGGCATCCTCTTCAAGACAACCCCGAAACGGTCCGGCTTCATCATGAAGGACTTGCTGTTCAAAGCCTCGGAACTGGGCGTGCAGATCCGTTTCACCCCGATCTCGCACGAAGCGTACGACGCTTGGGTGGCCCGCCAGGGCAAGAACCGCTACATCGTCACGCTGCTTGGCCGCGCGGTGACCGCCCGGCAGATCGCGGACGTGACAGGGGTCATCTTCCGCTTCGGGCTCAACATCGACGCCATCCGGCGCCTGACCGGCCGCCCGCCGCTCAAGGAGCAGGATGAGAACGCCTCCAGGGCCTGCATCGAGATTTCCGTGCGCGGTTCGCTCGACCACGACGCCCGAGAGGCCATGCAGAACGCCCTGCTCAGCCTGCCGAAAGACGGCCTGGACATCTCTTTCCAGAAAGACGACATCTACCGGCGCGCCCGCCGGCTCATCTGCTTCGACATGGACTCCACGCTCGTGCACACGGAATGCATCGACGAACTCGCCGCCCGCGCCGGCGTCGGCGAGCAGGTGCGCGCCATCACGGAGCAGGCGATGCGCGGCGAGATCGACTTCAAGGAAAGCTTCAAGCGCCGCGTGGCCCTGCTCAAAGGCCTGGATGAGAGCGTGATGGAAGACATCGCCCACAAGCTCCCCTACAACGAAGGGCTGGAGCGCATGATGAAGATCCTCAAGATGGTGGGCTACAAGACCGCCATCCTCTCCGGCGGATTCACCTACTTCGGCAAGCATCTCCAACAGCGATTCGGCTTCGACTACGTCTATGCCAACGAACTGGAAATCGAGGACGGCAAACTCACCGGACGCTATGTCGGCGACATCGTGGACGGCCGCCGCAAGGCCGAGCTGCTGCGCCTGCTGTGCCAGGTCGAAGGCATCAACCTCGCCCAGGCCGTGGCCGTGGGCGACGGGGCCAACGACCTGCCGATGCTCTCGCTCGCCGGCCTGGGCATCGCCTACCACGCCAAGCCCAAGGTCCAGGCCAACGCCCAGCAGAACATCACCTCCATCGGCCTCGACGGCATCCTGTATTTCCTCGGATTAAAAGATTCGCAGATCGACCCTTAGATCGCCCGGCTCCAGACAGCCGCAAAATAGCTCCGATTTTTTACTATCTTTGCAACACCTATGCGGGTGTGTTGTAATTGGTAGCCAAGCGGGACTTAGGATCCCGTGCCGAAAGGCGTAAGGGTTCGAGCCCCTTCACCCGCACGAAAAAACCGGTCTCGTTTGAGACCGGTTTTTCTATCTTCCCGTACAATCTTACTCTTTGTAGAGTCCCTCGCGTGAGAGGAGATGATCCAGGTTGGCCAGCCCATAGGCCGTGACGGCCTGGACCACGGAGGAGTGCTCCAGGTATTCCGGGATCAGCTTGTCATAGAGGTCGTCCTCGGTGTGCCAGATGTCGCGGTAGTTGAAGTCATAGCCGAAGACATCGGCTTCGCGGAAAGACACCGTCGGGACGCCGTTCATCGCAAAATAGGCGTGGTCCGAGCCGCCCGCGCTGGTCGGACGGGCCTGCGGCTCCCCTTCCCGCCTGCTGACCGTGAAGGGAATGTCCGGATTGTAGTCCTTCAGCGGCTCGCAGGCTTTGACGAAGTCGTCGTACATCGCCGGCGGGACCGTGATGGACGAGGCCGCCAGCGGTCCTCCGTCGCGGTTGAAGTAGTTGGAAATCTTACCCCACGGGACGGTCTTGTGCTCGACGAAATATTTCGAGCCGAGCAGGCCGTATTCCTCCGCCGTCCAGATGCAGAACATGATGGAACGCTTGGGTTTGGCACCCGCGGCGGCGAGCAGGCGCGCCGCTTCCATCGTCACGCACACGCCCTGACCGTCGTCGGTGGATCCGGTGGAGATGTCATAGGCGTCCAGGTGGCTTCCCATCAGGACATACTCGTCGGGGTATTTCGAGCCCTTGATGACGGCGAGAATGTTGTGGTGCTTCATCGGGCCGGGGAAGAAATGGTTGCGGATATCGAACTCCAGCTGGAAATCCTCGCGATCGACGGCCTTCTGCCGGATAATGGCGAACTGATGCTCGTCGAGCAGGATGTCGCAGGCGGTGGGAAGGGTGTCCATCGTCAGATCGAAACACATGGCCCGGTTGTAGAGCACCTGCATGGGAAGCTTGGACGGACGGATGAAGCCGAGCACGCCGGCTTCGACCATCTGCCGGTACATCGGCACCTGGACTTCCTTCTCGCCTGCAGCCAGCTGCGCCGCGCGCGTGGAGTCCGCCCGGGCGCTTGCATCGAGTGCAAGGCCGCTTGTCGGCCCCGTCTCAATGAGCACCCATGCCCCCCTGAGGGCCCCCTTGACGCGGTCGAACTCCCGCTGGTTCTTGGGCTCCAGCAGCACGCGCCCCTTCTGCGGGCCGCGCGTGCCGGCCGTGTAGGCGGGCGTCCCGAAATGCAGCGTCATCCCGTCTTCGGAAAGCATGCGTCCGGACCAGGGGCCGCGGTCGAATCCGACGCCGATCGTGACGGCCTCCTGGACGGTCACTTCGAGGCCCCAGGAGCGGAACTGCTCCACGACCCAGTCTTCGGCGTGGTTCAACATGTGCGTGCCCACCAGGCGCCCGCCGATGTTGCGGGCGATGTAGTCGGCGTGTTCCATCGTGCGATTGTCCGTCCGGCCCATCTCGAGCACCGTCCGGGTGACTTTGTCCTGTGCATGGACGGCCAGCGCCATCATCAATGCCGCGGCCAGGGAGAAGAATAAATGTTTCATATTATTATAATAGAATACTATTTCCGGGTCAGGGTGACGGCGCCTCCCATCATCATCTCCAACATGACCGTGCCGTCCTGCTGCATACGGATGGTCATCGGGAGTTCCATCCCGGGCATGACCGGGTAATTGAACGTGGCTTTGGTGCCCCTGATGCGGGCCTCACGCGGCTCTTGACCGGGAATCTCGCAGCACCAGCTACCGTCGTCCAGTTTCTTCAGCGTGAAGTCGTAGCTGGTCTCGCGCCCCATCATGCGTGACGTACCGGTCCAGTGGCCGGAAAAGTCGGCGTCCGGGGCCGTGGAAGGATCATAAGGCGTTTCGCCCTCAAGGATGCGGTCCGTACGGAAGGGCGCCACGCCCTGGCCGTTGGCTCCTGCAAGGTTCCCGGGCCTCCAGTTTCGGAAAGCATAGCGGACCGCCACGGGATGCGGCACATCCGGGCTGGTTACCGTGACGGTGCCGGCCATGTTCTGCACCCGGCCCTCGGCCGGATACCACACCTGGTCCGCCCCGCAGATCTCAAGCCCGTCGATGCTGTCGAAACGGTTGAAGCCGCCGGCCTGCCGGACGTTGTCGAAACGCAGCGTCACCGTCGCGTCATCAACATCCATCGAGGCATAGCTCGGCGCGACGCCGGGAAAGAACGCCATCCCATAGGTGTGGTTCAGCGCCATCCAGGCGAGCCGGTCGCCGACCGCCTTCTTGTTGCCCGGGTGGATCTGCCACATCTCATACGGATGCACGAGGTCGGCCGTAGAGACTATCCAGCAGTTCTCGGTCTCGCGGGCGGCCTTGTGCTGCAGTTCGCGCAGCCTGGCGCACTCGAGCCCGTCGGGGTTGTTGTTTTCTGCATAGGGGGCGATCTCCACCTGGTAGAACGGCAGGTCGGCCTGCCCCGTCTCTGCACGCAGCAGGTCGATCAAGGTTTCCAGATGATCCGCGTACGTGTCCGGACGGACGTTGACATTGGTCTCGCCCTGATACCAGATCACCCCGCGGTACGTGTAGCGCCTCACCGGCGTCCACTGACCATAATACATGATGGTCGGGCGGTGCATGGAGTTCATCACGCCCCGCACCGACACGGAATCGGCCGGGCAACCCGGAAAGCCCGCACACACTTCCCTGGGCAGCCAGCCCTCGACGCAGCTGCCGCCCCAGGCATTGCAGATAACGCCCACGGGGACATCGAGCACTTCATTGAGGGCCTTGGCAAAGAACCAGCCCGTCGCGCTGAAGCCAAGGACATTCTCCGGCGTACACTCCTTCCAGGGACCGCCGGAATCGCGACGGGGCGAATAGGCCTCCGTCCGGGGAATCATCGAGAAGCGGATGCGGCCCGTGAAACGGCCGGCTTCCATAACCTCCTGCATATTGCCGTCCACCGGGCAGTTGTCATAACCCTTCATGGACATCTCCATGTTGCTTTGGCCGCTGCCCAGCCACACTTCACCGATCAGGACATGCTGCAGGGTAACTGTCTCCCTGCCGCTCTTGAAGGTCACCGTCCGTTCCGTGTAGCTCCCTTCCGGCGTATTCACGACGATTTCGAAAAGACCCTCGTCATTGGCTCGGGCGGTGTACTTCTGCCTGCTCCAGGACACCGTGGCGGTCACCTGCGCCCCCGGATCCGTCCAGCCCCACAGCCGGGCGCCGGATCGCTGTTGAAGAACCATGTAGTCCCCCACCTGGGAAGGAAGTTCGATTTTGGCGAATGCCATCAGGCTGACACCGAACAGGACAATGGCCAGAAAAAAGCGTTTCATTTTCACAAAAATTTATCTTTTGATATTTTGATTCCTGAAATGAAAGTTATATATTTGTCACGTTTAGCGCAAGTTCAATCGTGTGTTATTAAAGAAGGCGCTATGAAAGGACTCCGTCCCGGTCGTGATGATCGGGGCGGTTTTATTTTACCAATACGCCTGCGGGAGGGACTTCATGCGGGAAGAGATTTCCACGCGAATATACGGTATTTCCGGCGAATTGCCTATCTTTGTGCAATAATTAATGCCATGATTAAGCGTCTTCTTCCCCTGCTGCTTACCGCCGTCCTGTCCAGCAGTTGCGCCCTGCTCGCCGGATTGGACTGGGACTATAACCACCTGGGCAACGCCGCCGGCACGGCCCTCACGGCCGCAACCATGTCCGACGCACAGATCGATGAACTCTGCCGCCAGAGCGTCGCTTACACCGACTCCAAGACGCCGACGGCGGGCGCAGCCTACCAGCAGCGCCTGCAGAAGCTCATGGGCGGAGTGAATGCCGTGGATGGCAAGCCCCTCAATTTCAAGGTATACCAATCCGACGAAGTCAACGCCTGCGCCTATGGCGACGGTTCCGTGCGCATCAATTCCGCCCTGATGGACCTGATGGACGACGACGAGCTCTTCGCCGTGATCGGCCACGAGCTCGGCCACGTGGCCAACAAGGATTCCAAGAAGGCCATGCAGCGGGCCTACCTGAGCGCCGCCGCCCAGGAAGCGGTCTATGCCGCCGGCGGCGTGGGGCAGATGGCCGTGCTGCTGCTCGGCAACGTCTCCGACGCCTACATCAACGCCCAGTTCTCCCAGAAACAGGAGCTCAGGGCCGATGATTACGGATTCAACTTCACCGTGGCCAACGGTCGCGACCCCTACGGCATGTGCCGCTCGCTGGAGAAACTCACCGAACTCTCCGGCGGCCAGTCGGCTTCGGGCCTGAGCAAACGCTTTTCCTCCCACCCGGACAGCGCCCTGCGCGCCGAAAGGATGCGAAAGCAAGCGGACGCCTACACCCATAAACAATAACACAAGTACTTACACATTCATGGGAGCATTTCACGCTTACGATATCCGGGGAATCTATGGAGTGGATTTCGACCGGACGACGGCCTACAAGGTCGGTTATTTCCTTCCCGGACTGCTCGGCGCCTCCGAGGTGCTGGTGGGACGCGACTGTCGCGTGTCCTCGCAAGAGATCCATGACGCCCTCGTGGAGGGTATCTGCGATGCGGGCGCCGACGTCGCCGACATCGGCCTCAGCAGCACGCCGATGGTGTATTTCGGTACGGCCAACTACGGCTTCAAGGCTTCCGTGCAGATCACGGCCAGCCACAATCCGGCAGAATACAACGGCATGAAGGTGAGCCGGGAAAACGCCCTGCCGGTGGCCCTGGACACGGGCCTGGGCCAGATCAAGGCCTGGATCGAGGAGGGACGCCCCACCCCTGTCGCCGGCAGGCGCGGCACCGTCCGGGAAAAAGACATCCACAAAGACTACATCGATTTCATGATGAAGTTCAAGGGGGACTACAGCGGACTCAAGATCGCCTTCGACCTGTCCAACGGCATGTCCTGCCTTTTCGCCCACGAGGTCTTCGGCGAAGAGCCGGAGTATCTCTTCGACACGCTCGACGGGCGCTTCCCCAACCACGAGCCCAATCCGCTGGTGACAAAGAACGTGGAGCCGCTCATGGAGCGGGTCCGCCGGAGCGGAGCCGACGTGGGCGTGATCTACGACGGCGATGCCGACCGGGTGATGTTCGTGGACGAAAAAGGCCAGTTCGTGGCTCCGGACCTCGTGATAGCGATGATGGCACTGTATTTCTGCGACGAACGGGGCGCAAAGGCGCCGCGCGTGCTGCAGGAGATCCGCAGTTCCAAGGCCGTGGGCGAATTTCTCGCCCGCTACGGCGCCGAACTGCATACCTGGCGCGTGGGCCGCGCCTTCGCCGCGCCCAAACTCCGCGAGATCGACGGCCTGTGGGGCGGCGAGCTTGCGGGACACTATTATTTCAAGGATTTCTTCTATTCCGACAGCGGTCTGCTCTCCTCGCTGATCGTGCTGCGCATCGTGGCCGCCCTCAAGAAGCAGGGCAAGACGTTCAGCGGCCAGATCGCCGAGATTGCCGGCTACTGCAACTCCGGCGAGATCAATTTCCGCCTCGAGGACAAACCCGGGGCCATGAAAGAGATCTGCGCGTATTTCTCCGCGCAGGAGACCCCGCTCAAGACGATGGACTTCGACGGCTACCGGCTGGAGTTCGCCGACTGGTGGTTCAACATCCGCCCTTCCAACACGGAACCCTACCTGCGCTTCATCTGCGAGGCGCGAACGGAGGCGCTGTTGCAGGACAAGGTCGCACAGGCCTGCCGACTGCTGGAGGAGAAATTCGCAGCTACCCAATCCTAACGCATGAGAAAAAGACGTATTGTACTGTTACTAAGCCTGTTGACGATTCCGTTCGCGGTCCGCGCCCAGATCCCTGATTCCCTGGCGATCCAACAGATGGTCGCCATCCTGGACACGCTGGACACGCCGCCGGACTTCCGCGCGGAGCCCGGGGAGTTCCGGCAGGGCCAGGGTGTGGGCGTGGACACGCTCGACATCCAGGACGGCCGTCTGCTGCTCGTGCTGCGCGACGACCATACCTGGTCCTACATCAAGAATTTCGAGAAAATCGCCCAGGACAGCACCTTCACCCAGGACTGGATCCCGAACTCCACCAACCCCTACAAAACCCCGCTGGACAGCCTGCCGCTCCGCAATTCCATCTGCCTGGTGGACTCGACGAGCAGTTTTGTCTGTCCCAACCAGACCAAGGTTTTCTCACGCTTCGGCATACGCCGCGGCCGGCGCCATCAGGGAGTGGACCTTCCCTTGCGTACCGGCACCCCGGTCTACGCAGCCTTCGACGGGCGCGTACGCGCCTCCATGTATAGTTCCGGCTATGGCAACCTGGTCATCATCCGTCACGAGAACGGCCTGGAGACCTACTATGGCCATCTCTCCAAGCGGGAAGTGGAAGTGGGCGACTGGGTGCATGCGGGTGACGAAATCGGACTGGGCGGCTCTACCGGCCGCTCCACCGGACCACACCTGCATTTCGAGACGCGATACCAGGGCTTCGCTTTCGACCCGGAATGGATCGCGGACTATGAGACGGGGCAGCTTCGGGCCAATGTGTTCGTGCTGCGGCGCAGCTACCTGAACGCCAATTCCCGATACGTTCCCGAATCCATTGATGAGGAGGAGGAAATCTACGCCACAGACGAGCAGATCATCGAAGAGGAAAAACGCATCGCCGCGGAACAGGCTGCAATCCGCTACCACACGGTCAAGTCCGGAGACACGCTGAGCGCCATCGCCAAACGCGAAGGAAAATCGATCAATGCGATCAAAAACCTGAACCCGGGACTCAACCCCGACAAGATCAGGATCGGTCAGAAAATCCGGGTCAACTAGACCCGGATTCCCTTACTTTTTTCCTTGTGTCAGTGCCCGGTACTGCATCGGTGTGATTCTAGTCGTGTGCCGGCTGGCCGTCTCAACGGTGTCGTTCATCTTCGTCTAGAATGTGTAATGACCGGCGGATAGTTCCTGCTCCCTGACCCCGGGAATGCGGAGCGTCGCAGAGCAGCCCTCCGGGATGGTAAATTCGTACTCTACCTTGCCGCCGATCCGTTTCCAACTACTGGAAATCCGGCCGTACGGCGTATCATACCAGCCTCTCGCCCAGGTCATCTTTCCCGTGGGATCCGCCTCCGGATGGAGCACGAAATGCCTGAATCCCGGAGCCGAAGGGTCCCTGTCAATGCCCAGTGAATACGCCATAAGCCATTGTCCCACAGCGCCGAATGAGTAGTGATTGAAAGAATTCATGGAATTATTGCCTCCAAATCCACGTTCCTTCGTGTAGGAATCCAGGCGCTCCCAGATGGTGGTCGCACCCTGGGTGACGGGATAGAGCCAGCTGGGATAGGACGTCTGCTGCAACAAGTTGTACGCCATGTCGCTGCGTCCGTTATCGCTGAGCGCCTTGCTGATCCAGGCGGTGGTAATGAAGCCGGTCATCAGCGAATTGGGCGGGCAAACGATACCGTTGTCCGTGCGTCCGGGCTTCCGGATCGTGTCCACAAGATTGTTCAGCACCTTTTTGCGAAGCGCCTCGTCTTCGATGATCCCGAAGGCCAGCGGGAGCACATAGCTGCTCTGGATGTGGATCGCCTGTCCCGCCCGGCCCCTGACATACTCGGAAGCGATGAAGCGCCCCGTTTTCTTATCCAGGTAGCGGTCCACGTACTCTGTCTTGCGTTCCGCGAGACGCCGGGCAAAGAGCGCCTCGTCCTCGCCGCGGCCCAGGACCCGGGCGGCCTCTACCATGATCTGCAGATCGAAAATGTAATAGGCGTCCCAGATGGCGGAATTGTCCAGTTGTCCGTTCTGCGGGCCCAGCCAGTCTCCCAGACCGCCGAAGCCCCGGTTTCCCTGCGTCATCAGCCCGGTGCCTTTCTCAATGTACTTCTCGTCAATCAAGGTCATATAGTGCCGCATCGCATCATAGTTCAGCTCCAGGATGGCGGTGTCGGCATACTGGCGATAGGCCTCGTACGGCACCGTGATACCGGCGCTGCCCCACAGGAGGCCTCCGAAGGCGCCGCCCAGCGGAGCGACATCCGGCATGCGGCCGTCGGGCATCTGCACATCCCGGATGGCCTGCGTGTGGCGCGTAAGGAAAGCGTCTACATCCGAGAGATAGGTCACCGTGCGGCTGAAGACACTCAGGTCACCACTCCAGCCCATACGCTCATTGCGCTGGGGACAGTCTGTAGGGATGCTGATGAAATTGCCCAGCATGGACCACCGGATGTTCTCCCACAGGCGGTTCACCAGCGGATTGCTGCTCTCATAGTGGGCTGAAAAATCCTGTACGGAACTGATTACAAGACCTTTCACGTCAGCGGGTGCCGGGGCGCTGTCCACGCCCGTAATTTCCAGATAGCGATAGCCGTGCTGTGTGAAATGCGGCTCGAACAGCTCCTCCGCCGCACCGGAGGCAATATAGATGTCCTGGGCCATCGCGCCCCGGATATTCTCCAGCATCAGCATACCCTCGTCGCCCTCGTATTCGGGCATGTCCGGGTACAGGACCTCCGCATAACGGAAACGCAGCGGCTGGCCTTCCCGCAGACCTTTCAGGCTAACGCTCGGGATACCGGCAAAATTCTGGCCCATGTCATATACGAACACGCCCGGTCGGATCTCCTTGATGCTCTGCGCCGTCAACACGGTGAATACGCTCGGAGAAGGATCCGCCTGCCGGACCAGCTGCCACTCGCTGTACTCGTCCGTACGGGGTGCCGTCTGCCCGAATGTTGCGTCGGAGACATGGCCTTCCAGCACCATTTCCTCAGCGGGATGCCAAACCGCATCGGCAAGGCTCCGGCGGGCGTCGGTCACCTGACCTTGAAAAAGGCTGGCGTACACGACCGGGCCGTCCACCGTCACTTCCCATCGGGACGGATCCGTGACGAACGTTTGGGCGGAGCCGTCCGCAAACTGCACGTCCAGACGAGCCAGAAAGGCCAGCTGGTCGCCGAAATAGTTGCGGTTGCCACCGCCGAAGGTGATGTCTCCGGACCACCATCCTTCGGCCAGTGAGACCATGATTCCGTTTTTCCCGTCCTTCAGCAGGGACGTCACGTCATAAACCTGATAATAATGATGCTTATTGTACTGCGAAAGGCCGGGAGTCAGGAAATCCTCCCCTACCCGGGCGTCGTTGATGTTGATTTCATAGATGCCCCGCGCCGTGGCAGAAAGCGTCGCCGATTCAATGTCCTTTCCTTTCACCTTGAAGGAACTGCGCAGCACCGGCATGGCGCCGAAGGACGGATCGGTCAGGACCAGCTGGTCCGTTCCCGCCTCCGCCATACCGTCGTGATGGTACAGGACCGCATTGGGCTTACGGATCTCCTGAACATCGATGTCGCTCACCCGGCCGGTGCGGCCCGCTTCCACCAGCCACCCGATATCGGACAACTGGGGATAAGCGATATAGTCTCCGCCATGTCCCAGGGGTCCGACATTCACCTGTCCTATATTTGCGCCGTCCAGCAGGATCCTGAGTTCACTGTATGTAACGGTGACAGTAAGCCTGGACGGCAGGTCCGTCAGCAGGCTGTCGGCAACAGGCAGGCTCCGGAGCACCTTTCCGGGCACATCTTCTTTCGTGTAGCCTGTCCTGTACACGTTGAGGCACTTCCCTTTTCGGTCCAGCTCCACGCGGACGAAGGACTCGTCCTTGCCGTTTGCTACGCGCATAATGTTCAGGTCGGCATCCATCAGGCGTGGATCGTTACCCCCCATCAGCAGGGATGCGCTTGATGTTTCGTCAGGGAGCGTGATATCGGCCGAAATAATGTACTGCGGCAGGAAATCGGCATAGAGCACTTTTTCCGAAGTTCCGATCCATTTCGCCCCGGCGAAAGGATCATCGGGGTTCTGCTTCGGGGCACACGAGACAGCCGCCAGGCCGAGCAGAATAAAGGGTATCAGTCGTAATTTCATAATCTTATGGTGTTGTTCCTTTCTATCCATTGCCAAAACTTGTCACTCTGCCGGCGTTTTCTTTCCCTGCGTAAATGCCCGGTACTGCATGGGCGTCATGCCTGTCATCCGCCGGAAAACCGTAAAGAAATAATCTTCGTTGTCATAGCCCATCTCATAAGCCACCTGCTTGACGGGCAGCGAACTGTTGGTCAGCGCTTCCTTGGCCCGGTTCAACTTCACTTCCTGGATATACTTCGCCGGCGAGAAGCCGGTGTATTCCCTGAAGATGCGGCGGAAATTGGAATAGCCCATACATAACTGCCGGGCGAGATCCTCCGGGGAGAGAGTGCGGTACTGATCGGAGATCAGGATCTTGGCCCGGTTGATCAGGTCGACCACCTCCGAGAAAGCGGCATTGCGGCCATAGAACCGCGCAAGGCTCATCAAATGGGCAACTATCCCACCCAGACGCTGCTGGAAGAGGGATTCCTGCTGGCTGGCCGTCTGGATGGCATCGTTATAGAGGTTGACTACCTCACTCCTGAGGCCAATCTGAGAGACAGGCGCGGCCGGGGAGAAAAAACCATCGGAGACCCACTGGTCCATCTGTGAGCCCTTGAATCCGATCCAATACTCTTTCCAGCCGGTCTCACGGTCTGGCCGGTAACTGTGCCATTCAGCCGGGAAGAGAAGGAACATGGATCCCTGTCCCACACGTACGGAATGGCTCAGTGATGCACTGCGAAAGATCCCCTGCCCCCTGGTAATATACAGTAATTGGTATTCTTCCAGGACACGACCCTGCTCCTCGGAGAAGAGGTATCTCGATGGATGGTTGCCGGGCGGATACGCCTCCCCCGCCCCCACTTCCTGGTAACCCACGGAATTAACGGCCAGGCCCCAGCGCAAATCAGCCGGCGCAGCCACCAGATACTGAAGATGAAGGGCCTCTTTCATGAAACGTCGGAATGGTTGATGATTATCTGATTCTGAACTGGCATTCTTCAATCTTGTAGGACATGCCGCCCCCCCAGGGAGAGGAGAGCAGTTCGGGCTCCACCGCTCCGACGTCTTCAATCTCCATCTTTACGCTGACGGTATTGTCCTCCAGGATACCGATCCCGCCGTACAGGCCGGTGAAGCTGTAGAAGGTGCCTTCCCGGGTGGGATACGGCTTTGCCGCAGCCGGTACCATGCAGCCTGTCTTCACCGAAACGGGAGCCAGCGTTTCGTCCGTGTCATAGTTCAAATCAAAAAAGAGACGGCTGGTCTGCTGGGCTGATGCCATCCTGCAGGAGAGTGTCAGAACAATACAATTATTGAAGCGGTTTCTGAACATGGAAACAAAGTTAAACAAATATCATCTCCCTGCAAAAGAGCAGACGAATATATTGTCAAAAATCAAAGTACTATTGTCAAATTGTGATCCCGGCAAGAGTTTTTTTCATTGTTACTTTGCGACATGAAGCGTGTTGCACTCGTCCTCCTTCTCGCTGCCGGCTTCACGGCTGCAGCCCAGTACGGTCCCCAGCGGTCCCCGTCTGCTCCCTTTGACCTGAGAACCGATATGTGGAACGCCAAGTGGATTTCCGTCCCGGGAACCCCGGCGCTGGATTACGGTGTCTATTATTTCCGCAAGGACGTGGATCTGCCCGCCGTCCCGGCCCGCTACACGGTGCACGTAACAGGGGACAACCGCTACAAACTCTACGTAAACGGCATCCTCGTTTCCCTGGGCCCCGCCAAGGGAGATGCCACGCACTGGAATTACGAAACGGTGGATCTGGCGCCATATCTCAACGGAGGCAGGAACGTCATCGCCGCCCTGGTGTACAACGAAGGGCACCTGCGGCCGATTTCGCAGGTATCCATCGGGAGCGGCTTCCTCCTGCAGGGCGAAGGCGAGGCCGCGGGCCTGTTTACGGACCGGAGCTGGTCATGCATCCAGAATCCCGCCTACAGCCGCGTCAATGCCATCGTATCCGGGTATTATGCGGCCGGTCCGGGAGAGAGGGTGGATATGAATGCCATCATCCCCGGCTGGCAGGAAGCCGGCGCGGACCTGTCCGCCTGGCAGCCCGCCCGCGAAGGGGCGGCCGGCGAGCCCAAGGACGTCGTGTCCTCCAACGAGACCGACACCCGCTGCCTGGTGCCCTCCACGCTGCCGCAGATGGAGCGCACGCCCTTCCCGATCGGGAAAGGCTTTCTCGTCCCCAGCCACACGAAGAAAGAGTTTCTCCTTGACAACAAAGTGCTTACCAATGCCTATTTCCACCTGCGCATGAGCGGCGGCAAGGACGCGAAGGTAAATATCGGCTACGCCGAATCCCTCTACATTCCCGATGGGTCCGGCCCCACCTATAATCTGACACCCGAGCAGCTGGCGCAGGTCCCCGAGGAGTTCCTGAACTACGTCCTCGCCCCCAAGGTCAAGGGGAAAGGCAACCGAAACGGGACGGAAGGCAAGATCTTCGTCGGCCGGGAGGACCAGCTGGTCTCCAACGGACTTGACGGCCAGGAATTCACCACCCTCTCCTGGCGCACCTTCCGCTATGTGCGCATCCAGGTCGAGACGGCAGACGAACCTCTCTCCCTGGATGAGATCTCCGGCATCTACACCAGCTACCCGTTCACCCTGGATGCAAGCCTGGAGACGGGCAGTCAAGAATTGAAGGACATCCTGGAAATCGGTTGGCGCACGGCCCGGCTCTGCGCCTGGGAGACCTACATGGACTGTCCCTACTATGAGCAGCTCCAGTACCTGGGCGACACCCGCATCCAGGCGCTGATCACCCTCTACAACAGCAAGGACGACCGCCTGGTCCGCAACTTCCTGCACCAGGCCGATATCAGCCGCAACGTCGACGGCATCACCAAGGGCCGTTACCCTTCCGCCGTCCCGAATTACATCCAGCCTTACGCGCTCAGCTACATCTACGCCCTGCATGACTACATGATGTACGGCGGGGACACGCAGTTCGTCATGGACCTGCTTCCGGGCGCCGAGCAGATCCTGCATTACTTCTCCCGCTACCAGCTCCCGGACGGGCGCCTGAAAGACCTCCCGGGCTGGAGTTTCTCCGACTGGGTCGAAGACCGTCCCAACTGGAGCAACGGCGCTCCGCAGAAAGGGGCCGACGGCTGCTCCATCCTTATGGACCTGCAGCTCTTGTATGCCCTTCAGCTGATGGCGCACATGGAGGAAGTCCGGGGCAATACCTGGCAGGCCGGCGAATACCGCAACCGGGCCGCCCGCCTCACCGACGGCGTCAGAAAATCCTACTGGAATGCGGCGAAAGGCCTTTTTGCCGACCGCGTCGAGCAGGACACCTACAGCCAGCACGGCAACGCCCTGGCCATCCTCTGCGGCATCGCGGCGGATCCCAAAGCCCTGGCGCAGAAGATGCTCGCGGACGAGACCCTCGCCCAGTGCACCGTTTACTACAAGTACTACCTCCACGAGGCCCTCGTGAAGGCCGGCCTTGGTGACGGCTACCTCGACTGGCTGGACATCTGGCGGAACAACATGGCCCTGGGCCTCTCGACCTGGGCCGAGACTTCCGACCTGAACGGCACCCGCTCCGACTGCCACGCCTGGGGCGCCAGCCCGAACATCGAGCTCTACCGCACCGTCCTCGGCATCGACTCCGACGCGGTGGCCTTCCGGAAAGTGCGCATCGAGCCGCACCTGCGCGACATCCGGCAAATCGGCGGCACCATCCCCCACCCCGACGGCAGCATTTCCGTCCGCTACCAGGTGCAGGGCGGCCGCTTGCAGGCCACGGTCGAGCTCCCGGACGGCGTGGACGGGACCCTGGTCTGGAAAGGGAAGAAAAAGCGCCTCCACTCCGGAATCAACAACTTGAATATCAAATAACTGATTACCATATGAAAGAAGCACAGATCCTCCAGTCCTACGAAATCGCCCGCGAGCGCTATGCCGCCCTGGGCGTGGACACCGACCAGGCGGTCGAAACCCTCGGAAAGACCCCCATCTCCCTGCACTGCTGGCAGACCGACGACGTGGTCGGTTTTGAGCGCAACCAGGCGCTCTCCGGCGGCATCCAGACCACCGGCAACTACCCGGGCCGCGCCCGCAACATCGACGAGGTCCGCGCGGACGTCAAGTTCGCCAAGAGCCTGATTGCCGGCAGGCACCGGCTCAACCTCCACGAGATCTACGGCGACTTCGGCGGCAAGTTCGTCGACCGCGACGAAGTGACCGCCGACTACTTCCAGAGCTGGATCCAGTGGGCAAAAGAGAATGACATGAAGCTAGACTTCAATTCCACGTCCTTCTCCCACCCGAAGAGCGGCAGCCTCAGCCTCGCGAATCCCGATCCCGCCATCCGTGGGTTCTGGATCGAGCATACCAAGCGCTGCCGCCGCATCGCCGACGCGATGGGCAAGGCCCAGGGCGATCCCTGCATCATGAACATCTGGGTCCACGACGGCAGCAAGGACCAGACCGTGGAGCGCCTGCGCTACCGCGAGATCTTCGCCGCCGCCCTGGACGAGATCCTGAAGGAAGACCTTCCCGGGATGAAGACCTGCCTGGAAGCCAAGCTTTTCGGTATCGGCCTGGAGAGCTATACTGTCGGATCCCACGACTTTGTGGCCGGCTACTGCGCCACCCGCAAACTCATGTACACCCTGGATACCGGCCACTATGAGATGACCGAGAATGTCGCGGACATGGTCGCTTCGCTGTTGCTATTCGTTCCCGAACTGATGCTGCACGTGTCCCGTCCCATCCGCTGGGACTCCGACCATGTGACCATCATGAACGACCAGACCCTCGACCTCTTCAAAGAAATTGTCCGCGCCGGCGCCCTGGACCGCGCCCACATCGGCCTGGACTACTTCGACGCCGCCATCAACCGCATCGGCGCCTACGTGATCGGCACCCGCGCCACGCAGAAATGCCTGCTGAGCGCCCTGCTGGAACCGCTGGACAAGCTCCGCGAATACGAGGATGCCGACAAGGGATTCCAGCGCCTCGCGCTGCTCGAAGAGGCCAAGACCCTGCCGTTCGGCGCCGTGTTCGACTACTTCAATTACAAGAACGGCGTCCCTGTGGGCGAAACCTTCATTCCCGAGATCGAGCGCTACGAGCGCGAAGTCACCTCCAAACGCTAAAGAAATGTCATGTATCTGATAATCGGACTGTTAATCATCGCCATCGGGGCCTTCTGCCAGAGCTCCAGCTATGTTCCCATCAACAAGATCAAAGACTGGAGCTGGGAGAGCTACTGGATCGTCCAGGGCGTCTTCGCCTGGCTGCTGTTCCCCCTGCTCGGCGCCCTGCTCGCCGTCCCTGCCGGGGAGTCCCTTTTCGCGCTTTTCGGCGCCTACCCCAAAGAGAGCCTGCTGACCATCCTGTTCGGCATCCTCTGGGGGGTCGGCGGCCTGACCTTCGGCCTGTCGATGCGCTACCTGGGCGTGGCCCTGGGGCAGAGCATTGCGCTGGGCACCTGTTCCGGCCTGGGCGCCATCCTGGGCCCGGTCTTTACCGGCCATGCCGCTGACCTCACCGGCGCCGTGATCATCGGCGTGGTGGTGACCCTGGTCGGCATTGCCATCATCGGCGTGGCCGGGGCCATGAAGGCCACTTCCCTGCCGGAAGAGGAGAAAAAGAAGGCCGTCAAGGACTTCAACTTCGGCAAGGGCATCCTCGTCGCCCTGCTGGCCGGCTTCATGAGCGCCTGCTTCAACATCGGCCTGAGTTTCGGCGCCCCGCTCACCTGGGCCCAGACCAAGCCCATCTTCGCCACTCTGCCGGCCACCCTGCTGGTGACCTTCGGCGGCTTCCTGACAAACGCCGTATATTGCTTCTTCCAGAACGGGAAGAACAAGACCTGGAGCGACTACCGCAAAGGGGCCCTGTGGGGCCACAACCTGTTGTTCTGCGCCCTCGCGGGCCTGCTGTGGTACAGCCAGTTCTTCGGCCTGAGCCTGGGCAAGGGATTCCTGTCGGACTACCCTGTCCTCATCACCTTCAGCTGGTGCATCCTGATGGCCCTCAACGTGACCTTCTCCAATGTCTGGGGCATCCTCCTCAAAGAATGGAAAGGCGTGTCCCGCAAAACCGTCGCCGTGCTGGTCACCGGCCTGGCGGTGCTGGTATTCAGTACGTTCCTTCCGCAACTGATCTGATATGTCCGGAGAATACCATTTCCTCGCCTTTGACTGCGGCGCCACCTCCGGACGGGGGATCCTGGCCCGCCTGCACGGCACTTCCCTCACCCTGGAGGAGGTGTACCGCTTCCCTTCCGAGATGAAGAGCCGGGACGGACGGATGTACTGGGACGTCCCGGCCATGTACCGCCACTTCGTGACCTGCCTGGAGCAGCTGGGCGCCCAGGGCGTCCGGCTCGACTCCATCGGCATCGACACCTGGGGCGTGGACTTCGGCTGCGTCGGCGCTGACGGCGCCCTGACGGGCCTGCCGCGCTGCTACCGCGACCCTTACACCCGGGGCATCCCCGAAAAAGTGTACCGCAAGATCCCCCGCGAACAGCTCTATGCGCGCACTGGCATCCAGATCATGGACTTCAACACGGTCTTCCAGCTGTACGCCCAGACGGAAGCCGGCGACGAAGCGCTCCGGCGGGCGGAATGCCTGCTCTTCATGCCGGACCTGCTTGCTTACCTGCTCACCGGACAGCGCATCTGTGAATACACGGACGCCTCCACTTCCGGCATGATGGACCAGGCCACGCGCCAGTTCAACAAAGGCCTCCTGGAGGAACTGGGCATCCGCACCGACGTGCTCCTTCCCATCGTGCAACCCGGCACGAAAATCGGCACGCTGAAGCCGGACCTGGCGGCCTCCACCGGGCTGGGCGCCGTGCCCGTCATCGCCGTAGCGGGGCACGACACCGCCTCCGCCATTGCCGCCGTACCCGCCTCCGACGAGCGCTTCGCCTATCTGTCCAGCGGCACCTGGAGCCTGATGGGCATCGAGGTTCCCGCCCCCGTGATCAATGCCGAATCGGCCCGCCTCAATTTCACCAACGAAGGCGGCATCGAGGGCACGACGCGCTTCCTGAAGAACATCACCGGCATGTGGCTCCTGGAGCAGTGCCGCAAGGTCTGGAAAGCCGCCGGCAAGGATTATTCCTATGCACAGTTGATAGAAATGGCGCAGGCCGAAGCCGCTTTCCCCGGCCGCATCCACCCCGACGACCCGTGTTTCGCCGCGCCGGAGGACATGGTGGAGGAGATTTCTCGACAAGCTCGAAATGACAATGACGCGCAGATCGTCAGCTGCATCTACCATTCCCTTGCGGACCGCTACAGGGAAGTCCTGGAGATGCTCCGCGGCTTCGCGCCTTTCCCCATCGACAAGTTGCATATCATCGGAGGCGGGAGCGCCAACGCCCTGCTGAACCAGTGGACGGCCGACGCCATCGGAATCCCCGTGGTGGCCGGTCCCGTCGAAGCCACGGCCATCGGCAACGCGCTGATGCAGGCCAGAGCCGCCGGCGTCGTCCGGGACCGCTGGGAAATGCGCAGGATAGTAGCAGAATCATTTGACGTTAAAGTATTTGAACCCCATGCATAGCATTTTGGACAACAGACCGGAGCTGAAGGCGCAGATCGATGCCGTGGCCGAAGTGGCCGGCTACCTATGGATGAAAGGCTGGGCCGAGCGCAACGGCGGCAACATCACCGTCAACGTCACCGAATGGGTGGACGATGCCCTGCGGGCGATGCCGGCCCTCGAGGAAGCCCGCCCCATCGGCACGGTGCTGCCGAAGTTGAAAGGCTGCTGGTTCTATTGCAAAGGAACCGGCAGGCGGATGCGCGACCTCGCCCGGGATCCGATGGCCAACGGCTCCCTCATCCGCATCCTGGACGACTGCGCCTCCTACGAGATCGTGGCTGACCGGCCGGTGCTCCCCACCTCGGAGCTTCCCTCCCATCTGAACGTACACGACTACCTGATCGGCAAAGGGTTGCCCTACAAGGCCTCCCTCCACACGCATCCCATCGAGCTCGTGGCCCTCACGCATGGCAGGAAGTGGCTGCAGAAAGATGCCGCCACCCGGATGCTCTGGTCCATGATTCCCGAGACGAAAGCCTTCTGTCCCCGCGGGCTGGGCATGGTCCCCTACATGCTGCCGTCCAGCGTCGAGCTGGCCGACGCCACCCTGAAGACGCTGGACGAAGGGTATGACGTGGTGATGTGGGAAAAGCACGGCGTGTTCGCCGTGGACACCGATATCATGAATGCCTTCGACCAGGTGGACGTGCTCAACAAGGCCGCGCAGATCTATATTGCGGCGAAGAATATGGGATTTGAGCCGGAAGGCATGTCCGCGGAGCAGATGCAGGAGATGACGGCGGCGTTCGGACTGCCGAAATAGGCTATTTGATCTTGGCCTTGTAGGCGGTGCCCACCTTGCCGTGGGAAATGTTCTGCAGTTTCTTGGATAGCATCTTGCGGCGGATCGGGGCCACGAGGTCCGTGAACAGTTCCCCGTCCAGGTGCGAGAATTCGTGCTGGATCATGCGGGCGGCGAACTTGTCGAAGGATTCCGTCTTCCGCTCCAGGTTTTCATCATAATAGGTCACGGTGACGGACTCCGGACGGCGCACGTCGGCGTACAGGCCGGGGATGCTGAGGCAGCCCTCGTTGTACTCGCACTGCTGCGCGCTCTCCTCGATGACCTCGGGATTGATGAAGGTGCGGCGGAAGCCCTTCAGGTAGGGGTACACGTCCTCCATCACGTCCCCGTTGACGATGGCGACGCGCAGGCT
This sequence comes from Bacteroidales bacterium, assembly GCA_012744435.1. Taxonomy (GTDB): domain Bacteria; phylum Bacteroidota; class Bacteroidia; order Bacteroidales; family UBA932; genus Cryptobacteroides. Next base: position 6,524 of record JAAYCA010000051.1, on the reverse strand, counting down.
CACCCCGATCTGGGGCGCCGCCAGGCCGCAGCCTTCCGAATGGTCGAGCGTGTCCCAGAGGTCCTTCACCAGGGTGTCCAGCCCGGCTTTGTCCGTCAGATCGGCCGGCGCTGCGACCTTGCGCAGCACTTCCGAGCCGTACAGGTAGATCGGTTGTATCATTTCTTCTTGTCCAAATAGCTCTGCAGGATGATGGCGGCGCTGATCTTGTCCACGGATGCCTTGTCCCGCCGGTCGCTCTTCTTCATCCCCCCGTCGATCATCGCCCGGTGCGCCAGCACCGATGTGAAGCGCTCGTCTTCCAACTCGACGGGCACCGCCGGAAAGACCTTGCGCAGGCGCTTCAGAAACACTTCCACGTCCGCGGCGGCTTGCGCCGGCCGGCCGTCGAGATTGAGCGGCCAGCCGACGACAAAACGCTCGATCGTCTCGCCGCCGGCGGCGTATTTTTGGAGATAATCTATTATCTTTGTAGCGGGAACGGTTTCGAGGGGAGACGCGAAGATGCCCAACGGGTCGCTGACGGCGATTCCGACGCGGGCGCGTCCGTAGTCTATGCCTATCGTCCTGTTCATCACCGCAAATTTAATTCAAAAGTATGGGAAGACAAAATCCGATTGTCGGAAAACATACATACAGGCTGTCCCTGGTGGACAATGAGACCCACGAATCCATCCGCTCCATCCGATTCGGCAAGGCCCAGGGCATCTACTGGCTCATCACCGCCGTGCTGGCGCTCCTGCTGCTGTTCTACCTCCTGTTCGCTTATACTCCCCTGCGCACCATCATCCCCGGCTATCCCAACGCCCATTCCAAGAAAGAGGCCGTGGCCAACGCCATCAAGATCGACTCGCTGGAGAATGTGGTGACCCGCTGGAACGTCTACGCCGAGCACCTCAGCCGCGTACTGACCGGCCAGTCGTCCGTGGATTTCGACAGTCTCGTACGTGCCGGCACAGCCCGTTACCTGTCCGACAAGGATGCCGCCGAGCTCGTCCGGCAGGATTCTGTCCTGCGCGAAACGGTACAGAAGGAAGAACAGTTCGGCGTCAGCGCCCTTGGCGAACGCGAACTGCCCATCGAGGGCATGCACTTCTTCACCCCCATCAAGGGTGTCGTCGCCGCAGGTTTTGACCGCGCCGTCCATCCGTACATCGAGATCAGCGCCCCGACCGGGACCGTCGTGAGCGCCGTGCTGGACGGCACGGTCGTCTTCACCGCCTGGGATGCCGAGCAGGGCTATATCATCATCCTCCAGCACCACGACGACCTGCTGAGCGTCTATACCAACAACCAGAAACTTCTGCGGGACTCCGGCGACGAAGTCAAGGCAGGCACGCCCATCGCCCTGGTCGGCGGCACATCCCGCTCCGAGGGCAACGAGCATCTCCACTTCGAGCTCTGGCATCGCGGAGAGAGCCTCGATCCCACCCGATACATCAGTTTCTAAGTGAAAAGAAAGATCGCCATACTCGGATCCACCGGATCCATCGGTACCCAGACGCTCGATGTCATCCGACGGCACCGCGACCGTTTCGAGGTCGTTCTTCTTTCCGCCCGCAACAGTACCGACCTGCTGATCCGGCAGGCCCTCGAATTCGACGCCGCCCACGTCGTCATCTGCGACGAATCCCGCTACCCGGCCGTCGCCGACGCCCTGCAACACAGCGGCTCGAAAGTCTGGGCCGGCGTGGACAGCCTGTGCGAGCTCGCCGGCATGGACGGCGTGGATATCGTCGTGGGTGCCATGGTCGGCTTCAGCGGCCTGCGGCCCACCCTCGCCGCCCTGCGTGCCGGGAAAGTCGTAGCCCTTGCCAATAAAGAAACACTCGTCGCCGCCGGGTCCGTCGTGACCCGCACCGCCCGGGAAAACGGCGGCGTCATCCTCCCGGTGGATTCGGAGCATTCCGCCATCTTCCAGTGCCTGCTCGCCGCCGGGGACAATCCGGTCGAACGCATCCACCTGACCGCCTCCGGCGGCCCTTTCCGCACCTGGGAGCGCAAGCGCATCGCCGCTGCCACCGCCGCACAGGCGCTCAAGCATCCCAACTGGGACATGGGCGCCAAAGTCACGATCGATTCCGCCACGATGATGAACAAAGGATTCGAGGTCATCGAGGCCAAGTGGCTGTTTGACCTGGATCCGGAACGGATCAACGTGGTGGTGCACCCCGAATCCGTCATCCACTCCATGGTAGAATTCCAGGACGGCGCCGTGATCGCGCAGCTGGCCCGTCCGGACATGCGCGAACCCATCGCCTTCGCCCTCGCCTTCCCCGAGCGTCTGGACATCGGGGCCCGCCGGCTTGATTTCGCCGCACTCGGCGGTCTCAGTTTCGAAGCGCCGGACAGGAACCGTTTCCCCTGCCTGGAGCTGGCATACGAAGCCCTGCGTCGCGGCGGCAACGCCCCCTGTGCGCTCAATGCGGCCAATGAGGTAGCCGTGGCCGCCTATCTCAAAGATCTGATTTCTTTTTACGATATTGCCAAAATCGGCGAACGTGCGCTCGCGGGCCTGGATTTTGTAGCAAACCCTTCGCTCGACGACATTTTCGCAACCAACCGCGCAACGGCCGAGATTGCCCATGGTTATATTGATTAAGACACTCCAGGTGATCATCGCCCTGTCCGTGCTCATCCTCATCCATGAGCTCGGGCACTATCTGTGGGCCCGCGCCTTAAACATCCGCGTGGAGAAGTTCTATCTCTTCTTCGACCTGGGCGGCAAGGCCCTCGCCCGCTGGAAGTGGGGCGATACGGAGTTCGGCATCGGCTGGCTCCCCTTCGGCGGCTACTGCAAGATCGCCGGGATGATCGACGAATCGATGGACCTCGAGCAGATGAAGCAGGAGCCCAGACCCTGGGAGTTCCGCTCGCATCCTGCCTGGCAGCGCCTGCTGGTCATGGCCGGCGGGGTCATCAACAATTTCATCTTCGCGATTTTCGCCTTCATCGCCATCATGGCCATCTGGGGCGAATCCTATATCGACAACCACGGCAGCCGGATCTACGTGGACGAACTCGCCTACGACATGGGCTTCCGCACCGGCGACGAGATCCTCCGCTTCGACGACTACGTCCCCGAGAACTTCGGAATGCTGCAGGCAGACCTCGCCCGGCGGGACGTGCGCAAGGCCACGGTCCTGCGCGACGGCGACACGCTGGACATCTACATCGACCGGGCCCGGATCGGCGACGTGCTCAGCGCACCGCTGATGTTCGACCTGGCGGTGCCGCTGGTCGTGGATTCCGTGATGGCCGACGGCCTCAACGCCGCCTCCGGCCTGCGCCGCGGCGACCGGATCGTCACCCTGGACGGGGAGGAAGTGGCCTATGTGCAGGACTCGCGGGCCCTGCTTGCCACCCGCACTTCGCGGGAAGTGGCCGCCGCCGTGGTCCGCGGCGGAGACACCCTCGGCTTCCCGGTCCGCGTGGACAGCACCGGCCGGATGGATGTCTATATGCAGACACCCAACATCCGCACGCGTCACTACAACCTGCTTGAAGCCATTCCCGCCGGCTGGCGGGAGGCGGGAAGTTCGATCGGCGGCTATCTCGACGACCTGTCGCTGCTCGCGCGGCCGTCCACCGGGGCCTACAAGTCCGTGGGCAGTTTCATCGCCATCGGCCAGGTCTTCCCAGAGACCTGGGACTGGTTCCATTTCCTGAACATCCTGGCCCTGCTTTCCATCATGCTCGGAGTCATGAACCTCCTCCCGATCCCGGGGCTGGACGGCGGGCATATCCTCTTCACCCTCTTCGAGATCCTCACGGGTCACAAGCCCGGAGAGAAATTCCTCATGGTGGCTCAACTCATCGGCATGGTGCTCATCTTCGGCCTCATGTTCCTGGCCTTCGGCAACGACATCGCAAGAATCATCCATTAAAGACTGCATACAATGAAACGACAGTTCCCCCTCCTTCTCATGGCCGCCTGCGTCGCGCTGCTTGCCCCCGCCGGCTGCAAGAGCACGAAAACCCTGCTGCCCAGCGTCAGCGGCAAGGCAGGCGAGATCATCGTGGTGATGGAGAAGCCCGACTGGGAAGACGCCCTGGGCAATGACGTTCGCGACCTGCTGGCCAGCGACTGCCCCTGGCTTGCGCAGCAGGAGCCGCTCTATTCCCTCGTCAGCATCACCCCGTCCAACTTCGTGGACCTGTTCAAGGTCCACCGCAACATTCTCCTCTTCAAGGTCGGTCCCCAGGTGGACACCACCGGCGTCATCTACAAGCATGACGTCTGGGCCGCGCCCCAGTGCGTCATCCAGCTCAGCGCCCCCTCTTCCTCCGAAGCTTCCGCCCTGCTGAAGGAAAAGGGACAGATGATCATCAGCAGCATCGAGCAGGCGGAGCGCGACCGCGTGATCCGCAACACCCTGCGCTATGAGGAGCGTCCCCTGTACCAGCAGGTCGCGGAGATCTTCGGCGGATCGCCGCACTTCCCCAGCGGCTACCGGCTCCGCAAGGCCACGGACGACTTCGTCTGGATCGCCGACGACAAGCAGTATGTCTATCAGGATATCTTCGTCTACCGCTATCCCGCCGAGGCGGATCCCTTCACCCTGGAGCGCATCATCGCGCACCGCAACGAAATCCTCAGGAACAACGTCCCCGGCATGGTGGACGGTTCCTACATGACCACCAGCGAGTTCTTCCCTCCGACGATGGAGTATTTGAAGTACCGGGGGCACGACCTCGTGCAGACCCGCGGCATGTGGGAAGTACAGAACGATTTCATGGGCGGTCCCTTTGTTTCGCATTCCTTCTACAGCCCCGACGGGCAGGAAATCTTCGTCGCGGAAGCTTTCGTCTATGCGCCCAAATATGACAAACGCCAGTACCTTCGCCAGGTCGAGTCCATTCTCTACTCCTGGGAATGGAAAAAATAGTTTGTCATATCCAAAAAGTTTCCTATCTTTGCAGTCCCATTTTGGCGCATAGCGTCCAGGGATGAGTTTGGTGGGTTCGTATAACGGCTAGTACTCAAGATTTTCATTCTTGCAATAGGAGTTCGATTCTCCTACCCACTACGAAATATTAAAAAACAAAACAATGGCAAATACAGCATCCGCAAAGAAAGCCGATCGCCAGAACGAAAGGCACAGACTGCATAATCGTTATTATGCAAAGACCACCCGCAACGCTATCCGCGACATCCGCAACACCACCGACAAGGCCCAGGCCGAAGCCAACGCCCCCAAGGTTTATGCGATGATCGACAAGCTCGCCAAGATCGGCCTGATCCACAAGAACAAGGCCTCCAACCTCAAGAGCGGCATTGCGGTTTACATCAACAAACTTGCTTAAACGCAGTTTTTGTTGTTATTTTGTAATCCAATCGGGATGTAGCGCAGTTGGCTAGCGCACTACGTTCGGGACGTAGGGGTCGTCTGTTCGAGTCAGATCATCCCGACAAACGGGGAAGCGGATCCGCTTCCCCGTTTTCGTTTTCACTCCATCATTCCGGGCCAAATCCGGAATCCCTATTGCCGGCTCCGCCGGTTGAGCTCCGCCTGGAAGGCGGCGGCGTTGCGGTTGTGCTCGGAGAGCGTCTTGGCGAAGACGTGGGTGCCGGAGAAATCGGCATTGGCGCAGAAATAGAGGTTGCCGGCGCCCCAGGTGCCGCCGAAATCAGGCTTGAGCACCGCTTCCAGCGCCGCCCGCGTGGGCACGCAGATGGGACCCGGCGGGAGGCCGGCATGCTTGTAGGTATTGTACGCCGAATCCACCTCCAGGTGCTTCTTGAGGATGCGGTTGAGCTGGTAGTCGTAGCAGAAAGCGATGGTCGGATCGGCCTGCAGGGGCATGCCGATCTTGAGGCGGTTCAGGTACACCCCCGCGATCCGGGGCATCTCCTCCTCGTTGTTGGACTCCGCCTTCACGATGGAGGCGAGCACGGAGGCCTGCTGGCGGCTCAGCCGGAGCGCCTTTGCCTGAGCCTCGCGTTCCGGCGTCCAGAACGCATCCCAGGCGGCTTTCTGCTTTTCAAAAACATCCGCCATCGAAGCGGTCCAGTAAATATCGTAGGTGTCCGGCATCAGCAGCGAGAAGACATTGCGCGGCGTGAAGCCGTAAGCGGCGAGCAGCTGGTCGTCATTGAGCGCCTGGAGCGCCGTCGCGGAGTCCAGCTGCAGCTGGCTCGCGATCTTGGCGGCGATGTTGGACTTCACCCGGAGATTGCCGCTCAGGGAGAGCTTCACCGGTGTCTGCCAGCCATTGTTGAGCATCCGGGCCACATACACGCTGGGGTCGCGCGGCGAGACCGTATAGTGCCCGGGGGTAAGGTACTGCGCCACCTGCTTGGACTGGAAGCAGCGCTCCAGGCTTGCCAGGCTGATAACCTGCGCCTTCTCCGCGATCTGCTCCAGCACCTCGTCCGCCGTACTCTCGGGCCAGACGTAGATTTCGGCCTGTTTGCGGAAATTGGGCAGTTTATTGTCCCGAAGCCAGCTGAACCCGAGCAACGCACCGATGGCCAGGACGACCAGTGCCAGGAGGATGTAGGTGAACTTCTTCATACCGAA
>JAAYCA010000050.1 GCA_012744435.1 Bacteroidales bacterium | reverse complement strand
GGGTGATAGGTGGCAGGCTGGTAGGCAGCGGCGCAGCGGGGTTTTTGGTTTTGTGCAGGATTGTGTCTACCTTTATATTCTCAATAGAGACCATATATGTTATTAACACTGCTGCTCACCGTGTTCCGGATGATTGTCCTGCCTGTGGAGTTTCAGGACAGGGCGTTCACGGCCAGCCGGGAGGAGCAGCAGGCGCTGGTCGAACAAGCCCAAGACTATTTCAACCGGCAATACGGCGACCCGGAAGCGTTCCTCTTCGAGCTGGCGCCGGCGGTGAGCCTTTCGCATTCCGTTTCCTATTACGGCGCCAACTATTCCGACCGCCGCGACATCCGCATCCAGGAGGCGGTGCGCGAGGCGTGCAACCGCCTCAAGGACGAGATCGATTTCGCCGCCTATGACAATGACAGCGACGGGGCGGTGGACGTGGTGTTCCTGCTGACAGCCGGACCGGGCGAGCAGGACAGCGGCGACGAGAACGCCATCTGGCCGCAGCAGGGGTGGCTTTCCGCCAACGGCGGCATCCTGACCCTCAAGGGCAAGCGCATCGACACTTTCGCCGTGAGTCCGGAAGGGACCGCCGGCTTCTTCTGCCACGAATTCGCCCATGTCCTGGGCCTGCCGGATTTCTACGACACCGACGGCGCGGGCAGCGGCGGGCAGACCCCCGGCCTGTGGGGGACGTCCCTGATGGATGAAGGCTGCCGGCAGGCGGTGCTGCCCGATTTCGGCGCGCCGGAGTTCGAGCTCCTCGGGCTCGGGACCTGCGATCCCCTCGCCACCGGCCACTACGAGCTGGCGCCGTTGCCCGAAGGGCGCCGCTACCTCAAGGCCACGACGGACCGGGAGGGAGAGTGTTTCCTGTTCGCCTGCGGCCCCGGCGGGCTGTATGTCTATCACCTCGACCGCTCCGACAACCCGGCGGGCTATTCCCCGCACCACGACGCGGTGGTCAGCGCCCGCAAGCGCTGGGAATCCGGCACCGTCAACGACGCGCCGGAGCATCCCTGCCTGCGCCTGCTGCCGGCGGATCCGGAATCGGAGGGGGCGCGTCTCCCCTTCCCGCAGCCGGGCTTCGACAGCTTCGGCTCCGACACCCCGTCGGCGTTCCGCGCCTGGAGCGGCCGCTCTTCCGGGCTCGCCCTCACCGGCATCCAGTTGCTCCCGGACGGGGGCGTCGCATTCGAGGTGGTGGAGCCGCTGCAGCTCACGGACCTCTCCGTGTACCAGGATGCCGCCGTGGTCCGCTGGACCGTCAATCCGGCACTGGACGGCGTGCAGGGCTACGAACTGAGCTGGAGCGACGGCGCGGAGAGCTTCTCGCGGGAGCTCGGCGCCGACGCCCGGAGCTGTACGCTCGAAGGGCTGAAACCCCAGACCAACTATACCTTCTCCGTGCTGGTGCGCACCTCCGAGCACGACCGCTACTCCGTGGGCGGCAGCTTCCTGACCAAGCTGTACCGCGAGGGAACGTATCCCTATATCTATCTGAGCAATGTCCCGCGCGGCACGGACGGTTCCTTCCCGCCGGGCAGCAAGATCCCGCTGCGCGTGTTCAACGCCACCGACGTGCTGGAGATCCGCTGGACGATGAACGGCGCGGCCATCCGGCCGGGGGCCGACGGCTACTACACGCTGACCCGTTCCGGCACGCTCAAGGCGGAAATCATCCACACCGACGGCACGTCGGAAGTCATTATCAAACAAATCAACGTCCTGTGATGCGCCGTCCCCTGTTCCTTCTGCTCCTGTCCGCGCTGCTGCTCAGCGGCTGCACGGGGCAACGCATGCTCGTCGCCTTCGAGGAAGGCGACGGGATCCGCATGATGGTGGGCGGACAGGTGGTCTTCACCTATGAGCCCAACACCTGCCAGCTGGCGTTCAGCCGCGCCCGCAAGGAGTTCCGCGCGCACACCGACAACATGTCTGACTTCTACGTGGTGAACTTCAAAGACCTCCCCGTGGACGACGGGCAGATCCTCACGGCGGACCTGGTCTGGACCACCGAGCGGGAGGTGCTGACGCGAAAAAATCTCACCCTCACCGTTGTGCGCAGCGAGGGTGATCAATTCTGGCTGTGGAGCGGCGCAGGCCGGATCGGCCTGGTCGTCCGCGTGTTAGAATGACAGGGCGATCTGGATGAAGTCGTCCGCCTTGAGGGAGGCGCCGCCGATCAGGCCGCCGTCGATGTCCTTCTGGGCGAAGAGCTCCTTGGCGTTGGACGGCTTGCAGGAGCCGCCGTACAGGATCGTGACGTCGTCCGCGACGGCCGCGCCGAACTTGTCGGCGAGGACCTTGCGGATGAAGGCGTGGATCTCTTCGGCCTGCTCCGGGGTGGCCGTCTCGCCGGTGCCGATGGCCCAGACGGGCTCGTAGGCGATGACGATCTTCTTCATGTCCTCGGCGGTGAAGTTGAACAGGACGTTCTTGATCTGGGTCTCGCAGACGTCGAAGTGCTTGCCGGCCTTGCGCTCTTCGAGCACTTCGCCGACGCAGAGGATGACGCCGAGGCCGGCCTCGAGGGCGAGCTTCACTTTCTCGACGAGTTTCTCGTCGGTCTCACCGTAGTACTGGCGGCGCTCGGAGTGGCCCAGGATGGTCCACTGGCAACCGACGGCCTTGAGCATGTCCGCGGACACCTCGCCGGTGTAGGCGCCTTTGACGTGGTCGGCGCAGTTCTGGGCGGAGAGCTCCACCTTGGTGCCCTTGAGCTGCTTGCCGCAGCCGCACAGATGGGTGAACGGAGGGGCGATGATGAGGCCGACGCCGGCCGGGACTTCCGCGGCGCGGGCCGCCACGGCCTTTGCCAGATCGATACCATCAGGTTTGGTCGTATTCATCTTCCAATTACCTGCAACAATTTTTTTTCTCATATTAAATCAATTAGATATTTAAAAGTCTTCCTATGCGGAGCCACGGTTCTGCCGGGGTTGCCGGCAGCCGGCCGCGGCAGAGCAGACAAAATTACAAAATATCCGGCATTCCTGCAATGCTGCCGGCGGCGGACAGCGGAGCGGAAATTGGTTTTTCGGCAAACTTGTCCGAAAAATAATTTCCGGCCGCCCGTCCGGAAGACTCCGCCTGCCGGCGACGGCTATACATAATTAACAAATAATGACTAAATTTGCAGACTTATTTGTATGCAATCGATGAAGAATTTTGTTGAAGAGCTGAAATGGCGGGGCATGATCCAGGATATCATGCCCGGAACGGAAGAGAAATTGATGGAAGGGCCGCAGGCGGCCTATGTCGGAATCGACCCCACGGCCGACTCGCTGCACATCGGCCACCTCGTGAGCGTGATGATCCTCAAGCATTTCCAGAATTGCGGCCACAAGCCGATCGCCCTGGTCGGCGGCGCCACCGGCATGATCGGCGACCCGTCGATGAAGAGCCAGGAGCGCAACCTGCTGGACGAGGAGACGCTCGCGCACAACGTGGCCGGGATCAAGGCCCAGCTGGGCAAGTTCCTCGATTTCGAGTCCGACGCCCCCAACAAGGCCGAGCTCGTCAACAACTACGACTGGATGAAGGACTATTCCTTCATCAACTTCATCCGCGACATCGGCAAGCACATCACCGTCAACTATATGATGGCGAAGGACTCCGTCAAGAAGCGCCTCTCCAGCGAGAGCCGCGAGGGCATGTCCTTCACCGAATTCAGCTACCAGCTGATGCAGGGCTATGATTTCTACTGGCTGTGGAAGCACAAGGGCTGCGTGCTGCAGCTGGGCGGCTCCGACCAGTGGGGCAACATCACCACCGGCAGCGAGCTGATCCGCCGCATGGACGGCGGCGAGGCCTTCGCCCTGACCTGCCCGCTGATCAAGAAGGCCGACGGCACGAAGTTCGGCAAGACCGAGAAGGGCAATGTCTGGCTGGATCCGGAGCGCACCTCCCCCTACCAGTTCTACCAGTTCTGGCTGAACGTCAGCGACGAGGACGCCGAGCGTTTCATCAAGATCTTCACGATGCTGGACCGTGCGACCGTCGAGGGCGCCATCGCCGCCCACCGGGAGGCCCCCGAGCGGCGCGAACTGCAGCGCCTGCTGGCCCGCGAGGTCACCGTCATGGTGCACGGCCGGCAGGAATACGACAACGCCGTGCGCGCCAGCCAGATGCTCTTCGGCAAGTCCACTTCCGAGGACCTGCGGGCCCTGGACGAGCGGACCTTCCTCGCCGTGTTCGACGGCGTGCCGACCTTCGAGATCCCCCGCACGGAGCTCCCGATGGGCATCCTGGATGCGCTGGCCGTGGCCACGCAGATCTTCTCCTCCAAGGGCGAAGCCCGCAAGATGATCCAGCAGAACGGCTTCAGCCTCAACAAGGACAAGCTCACCGACATCGACTACAAGCTGTCGGAGGCCGACATCATCGACGGCAAGTACATCCTGGCCCAGAAGGGCAAAAAGGATTATTCCATCATCAAAGTGATCTAGCGATGGACAGACCGGCATCCACCCGACAACTGAAGGTCGCGCGCGAAGTGCAGCGCGATCTCTCCGAGATCATCCGCAGCAAGGGGATGGCCGCCTTCGAGGGCAGCATGGTCACCGTCAGCGAGGTGCGCATCAGCCCCGACCTGAGCATCGCGAAGGTGTTCGTGAGCATCTTCCCCTCCGAACGGGCCTCCCGGGTGATGGCGCTGCTGGAGGAGAACAAGCGCACGCTTCGCGGCGAACTGGGGCGCCTGGTGGCCTCGCAGCTGCGCATCGTGCCCGAACTGGATTTCCACCTGGACACCAGCCTCGACTACGCCGAGCACATCGAAGAGCTCCTCAAGAAATAGGGTTTGAGGACCGACCTTTATATCGCGCGCCGGTACCTCGTGGCGAAGAAGTCGCTGGGGGTCATCCACGTGATTTCGGTGATCAGCGCCATCGGCATTGCCGTCGGCACCGCCGCGCTGATCCTTATCCTGTCGATCTATAACGGTTTCAACCGCATCATCGAGAGCAATCTGGGCGACCTCACGCCGGACGTGCTCGTTACGCCCGTGCAGGGCAAGTATTTTGTCCCGGAGGGACCGGCTTTCGACGCGCTGATGGACGATGCGCGCATCACGCGGATCTGCAGCGTGGTGGAGGAAGAGGTGCTGCTCGCCTATGAGGGGCGGCAGGAGCTGGCCCGCGCCAAGGGCGTGGACGCCGTGTACGAGGAGGAATCCCGGCTCGGCCTGCACACGGTGGACGGGGTGTTCGACCTTCACAAGAACGGCCTGCCGCATGCGGCCGTGGGCGTGAACCTGGCCCGCAAGCTGGGCGTGCTCCCGCAGTTCGTGGAGCCGATGACGCTCTATTACCCCCGCCGGGGGGCGCGGATCCCGCTGACCGGGCCGGCCGCGGCCCTGGGCGGAATCCGTATTCCGTTGGCCTGCACCGTAAGCATCAATGCCAGCACGGACGACGAGCTCGTCGTGCTGCCCATCGAACCGTTGCGCGGACTGCTGGGATTGAAGGACGAGGTGAGCGGGATCGAGCTCACGCTCGCGGGCGGTTCCGACAGGCGCACGCTCCGCTCGCTGCAGGAGCTGCTCGGACCGGATTTCCGGGTGCAGGACCGCTACCGGCAGCAGCCGGCGCTGTATAAGATGATGCGCTATGAGAAGCTCGCCATCTACCTGATCCTGCTGTTCGTGGTCATCATCATCGCCTCCAACATCTTCGGCTCCCTGTCCATGCTCCGCATCGCGAAGGAGCAGGACATGCAGACGCTGCGCGCCCTGGG